>CAZAKS010000018.1:3630-11438 GCA_964485975.1 Candidatus Woesearchaeota archaeon | reverse complement strand
TGCAAAAGGTGAGGCCATGGATTTAGATAAACATGAAGTCAAGACTGAAGTAAAGGCTGCTACCTATTCTCAGTTGAAGATAGTAAAAGATAATGATTATAAAGTTCAATGTGTGGTGGATGTATAATGGAATTAAAGTTAGAAGAGAAAAGGAAGTATGTATGGGAATTGAAGAAACATGGAGATATGAAAGTTTTAGGTAGAGTGTATGGTGATGAAGAGACTGTTAAACATTTACATAAAGATGTTGAAATGGGAAAGAATTGGAATGCTTTGAAACAAATATATAATGTTGCTTGTTTACCTGGAATACAAAAAGCTTCTTTGGCAATGCCAGATGTTCATCCGGGATATGGGTTTCCTATTGGTGGGGTTGGTGCGTTTAATATGAAAGAAGGAATTATCTCTGTTGGTGGAGTTGGTTTTGATGTTGGCTGTAATGTTGCTAATATAGTTATTCCTGTTAAAAAAAGTGATATTCTTTCTAAACAAAAAGAATTAGCTGAAGCTTTGTTTAGAGATATTCCTGCAGGTTTAGGAGAGAAGGGAGAGATTGGTTTACAACCTGGAGAGTTGGATGAGGTTTTGGTTAAAGGAGTGGATTTTGTTTTGAAAAAAGGTTATGGTTTAAAATCTGATAAAGAGTATTATGAGAAGAAAGGAGTTTTAGAAGGTGCAGATCCAGCTAATGTTTCTGATACAGCTAAAAGAAGAGAGAAGAAGCAGTTAGGTACTTTAGGATCTGGAAATCATTATTTAGAAGTTCAATATGTTGATCAGGTTTTCGATGAGGAAACAGCAAAAGTTTATGGTGTTGATAAAGATTCCATAATTGTTTCAATGCACTGTGGTTCAAGAGCCTTAGGACATCAAATTGGAACTGATTATTTGAAAGTTTTAGATAAAGCTGCAAAGAAATATGATATTCCTATTAGAGAAAGGGAATTAGTTTGTGCTCCTATTGAATCTCAAGAAGGTAAGGATTATGTTTCTGCAATTTATGCTGGAATGAATTATAGTTATGCTAACAAAGAAATTTTATTACACTTAACTAGGAAAACTATTGGAAGAATATTTGGTTTATCTGAAGAAGATATGAAATTACTTTATTGTATTAGTCATAATAGTGTTATGAAAGAAAAACACAAAGGTGAAGAGTTGATGGTTCATAGGAAAGGAGCTACAAGAGCTTTTGGTCCTGGTCACGAAGATTTACCCACAAAGTATCAAAAAGTAGGACAACCTGTTTTAGTTGGTGGAACTATGGGAACTTGTTCTTATATTTTGAAAGGTACTCAAGTTGCTATGGATGAAACTTTTGGTAGTGCTTGTCATGGTGCTGGAAGGGCTATGAGTAGAAAACAAGCTGTTCAGAATTGGAGAGCTGATGATATTGTTAAAGAGTTAGCTGCAAAAGGAATAATTGTTAAGGGACATGGAAGAAAAGGTATTGCTGAAGAGAGTCCTGGTGCTTACAAAGATGTAAATCAAGTTGTAGATGTTATGGATAAATCTGGTATTTCTACTAAAGTGGTTAAGGTAAAACCTTTAATTTCTATTAAGGGATAGTGTGGCCTTTTTAAACTAGTGTATAATCTTTATAAGTAGACAGTAAATTCTTTTTTTTATGGCACTTGAAGTTATGTTTGAGATTGGAGCAGGACCTAGCCAAGAGGAGGGGGAGTTTGGTTCTTTTGTTATGATTAATAATCATATTTTTGATCCTGGAATGGCACCAGATAGGACTAATGAGATCTATGAATTTCCTCATACTGCTGCTGCCCATTCTGCTTTGATGATTTTAGAATCTTTAGGTTTAATTCCTGAATTAGAAGATACTTGGAGAGAGGATTATGAAAGATTAAGAGGAAATGTACCAGATAAACTTGGAGGTATTGATGGTACTGTAACTACTCATACTCATTTAGATCATATGGGACTTTTGAAATTAGTTGCACATTACAAACCAGCTTATATTCCTGCTACTGGAATAAAAATTGCTTGGGCTTGGCAACAAACTGCTGGAAGAACTTCTAATCAAAATATTGATGTTCATAATCATATGGCTTTAATGCCTAATACAAGAGGAAGAGTTAAGTTTGCAGATGGAGACTTTGCAACTATGAGCAGGAATATAATTCCAATTAGAGATAGGCAGGTTTTTAGAACTGGTAGTTTAGAAATTGATCCTTATTTGGTAGATCATTCAATGCTTGATGCTTATTCTTTTTACATTACAGATAGGGATGAGGGAGTTACTGCTGCATTTACTGGTGATATTAAAATGAGGGGGAGAAGACCTGAAAAAACTCATGAATTTTTTGATGATTTACATAGAAGAGGATTGGATCATTTGATTATGGAAAGTTCTTTATTACATTTTGATCATAGAGGAGATGAGAATGATGTTAGAGAAATTTTTGTTAGAGAATTAAGAGGAAGAGATCATATGACTACTGATACTCCACCAAGAGATTTTGATAGAGTAACTTCTGTTTATGAAGCTTGTAAGGAATTAGGAATAATGTTTTTAGTTCCACCTGCAATGGCTTTTAGTTTGGATGTTTTGAATGGTGCTTTTGGTATTCCTAAAATGACAGATAAGAATATGGGGGTTATATTTCCAAGGAAAAGGAGAGGGATTTTAGGTAATGAAGAATTTCCAAGAGATTTGCAATTTAAGGACTACAATAGGATGGAAAGATTTTTGTTACATAGATATAATGATTGGAAGGGTTCACATGAAAGGAAGAGACAGGTTGTTTCTTTGAGTGAGTATGCAAGGCACCAAGATAGATTTTTAGTTTACTTACCTTATGCTTGGATGCCTGCTTTTTATTCTGAGGTTAATCCAAATCCAAATGGAAATAATGTTCATCTTTCTTCTGTTCCAGAGGGTTGGACTGAGGATATGGCATTAACTGCACAAAGAGTTGTTGGTTTGCAAGTGAGATATGGAATTAACAAACCAAGAGATATTCAAAGGATTGATTTTTTGAATCCTGAAAAACATAGCACTCAACCAAGGGCTCATGTTCCTGGGCATTTTAATAGAGGTGAAGTTAGGGAGATCTTAGGTAGATTTAGAGGTACAAATACTAATATTTGGGTTTATCATGCTGCTGATCCTTTTTATTTTGAAAGTGATGTTGCCCAAGGATTAAATTTACATATTCCAGTAAGAAGGCAGAGGTATATTTTAGATGCAACTTAGTTTATTTGAACATTTGGATGAGGAAGAGGTTTTTCTAGAGAGAGAAGTAGAAGAAGGAGATATTAAATTAGTAACTGAGTCTGAATTGAGAAGATTTTTTAGATGTCCTTATTCTTATTTTTTAGGGAGACATAAGGGTTTAACAAAAATTCCACTATCTGGTTCTGCTGCTTTAGTTATTCATTTTAGAAATGCAAGAAAAGGTTTGTTTAATCTTAAAGATGAAGGTGGAAGAATAATGCCTTATCAGACTAGAGCAGGTAAGGATTGGAAGATGGCAGAGGATATGGGGGCTGTTGAACTTGCAAAACATCTTGCAAATAAATCTGGTGATGCTTTTGGTGGGGCAATGTGGGGGAGATGGTTGAGAGTTGTTGATAGAAATTCTTTTGCAGGAAGAGAATTAATTTGGTCTTATGATTCACAGCCAGGACATAGAGGTAGTCAGTTGAAAACTGCAGGTCAAACTTATTATGATTTTGTTATGCAGAATGGTGCACCAGTTTTAGGAGGAATTGATTTAACAACTTCTTTTCAATTTGATGGATTAGCTTTCAAAGTAAAATTTCCTGAATTAAGAAAGGGAACTTTAACTGTTGATGATCCTGGATTGTGGGGATTTAATTCTTATTTTAGTGAAAAAGGCATTGGAGATATTAATACTAGTAGTTTGGTTACTTTGAGATTATTAGCTTATGCTTCATTAGCTCATCAGTTTTGGTTATTTAGAGAGAAGTTACAAATTCCAGAGGAGATGAGTGAGGGGTGGGGAGGTAACCCTAATCATTTAGATGAAAGATTAGTTTATAGACATCTAAACTGTTCTACTGGTGAGATTAGTGAGACTAGAAGAACAGATAGACAATTAGGTTTTTTTAGAAAACATTTAGATACTTTTTTAGAAGCAGAAGAAAAGCAAAGATATCCAGTTTCTAGAAAGCATTGTGGTTCTTGTCCTTGGAATGCAGTTGATTTAGCTGGAAAGAGTGTTTGTGATTTACCTCAAACTACAAAACCTTCTACACCAATGTATTATTTTGATCCAACTAATTATCATATTGAAGTTGTTAATGAAGAAGGAAGTATTAGTTTAAGGGGTTCTATTAGACATGGAGATATGGTAAAAGAAGTAAATAGGATGGAATTGGAACATGTATTACATGGGGGGGATCTTGTTGTTTATTCTTCTTATGAGAGTCATGCAAGGGGATTTGGTTTTGAGAATAGAATGATAGAGGAAATGGATAGACAACTAAGTAGGTTATCTAGAGTAATGAGAAGAAATGTAGTTCATAGGTTACATTTTGATAGAGATTTTAAGTTTGCAGGTCAGAGATCTATTGAAGAATTGTTAGGTGTGTTGGATTATGTTGAGAATCAGAAAGTTTATACATAAAAATAAAAAAAATTAATTTAAACCTTTTCTTTCTTTAATTTTAGAGATAACCTTTTGTTGTAATGATTCAGGTAACTTATCAAATTTCTGATCAATTACAAATGAGGATCCTCTACCAGATGTTCCAGATCTAAGATCTGAAGACCATCCAAACAATTCTGCAACTGGAAGTACTGCTTTAACAGTAAGCATTGCTCCTTCTTGTTCCATGTTTAGTAATTGTCCTCTCTTGTTCTGAATTAACTTTGAAATTTCTCCCATAAATTCAGCTGGTCCTTCAATTTGCATAATTTGAAGTGGTTCGAAGATTACTGGATGAGCATCACCCATTGCTTCTCTTACACCTTCTCTAATTGCAGGATACATCTGTGATGGCCCTCTGTGGATAGTATCTTCGTGTAGTTTACAATCCATTAACCTTACAAGTACTTTTGTACAAGGTTCTCTTGCTAGGCTTCCACCTTTCATAACATCTTCAAAACCATCCATAACCATTCCCATGATCTCTCCAATGTGTACAATACCTCTTGTATTATCTACAAGCATGTTTCCACCATAGATTTCTGCAACTTTTTTGGATTCTTTTGTTTCCATTCCAAGTTCTTGTAATTGTTGGAAGATTGCAGAATCCTTTTTCCTTAATCTCATTTCAGGTAGATCTCCTGCTTTGATAGCAGCATAGATATTATCTGGAAGAGGTTCAACAACAAAGTATAACTTGTTGTGTTTGTTAGGAGACTTTCCTTCGAATTGTCTTGATTTTTCAGTTATTGTTTCTCTGTATACAACAATAGGATTTGAAGTTTTAACTTTTAATCCTTTTTCAGATACAATTCTGTTTTCAATAACTTCTAGGTGAAGTTCACCCATACCAGACATTAGGTTTTCTCCTGTTTCTTCATTAATTTCGATTTTAATAGTTGGATCTTCTTTTGCAACTTGTTTTAAGATCTCAATTAACTTTGGTAAATCTGCTGGAGTTGTTGCATCAATAGATTTTGTGATAACTGGTTCGAAGATATGTTTGATTGCTTCAAATGGTTCCATGTCGTCTTTTGATACTGTTTCTCCTGAGAATATTCCTTTTAATCCAACAAGACCAATAATATTACCTGCTGTTGCTTCATCTACTGGAACTCTTTTTGCTCCTTTGTAAATAGAAACTTGTTGAAGTCTGATTTTTTTCTTAGCCATATTCATATAGACTTCATCACCCTGTTTGATTGTTCCTGAGAATAATCTTCCAGCTGCAACTTCTCCTGCGTGCTTATCTATAACAATCTTTACAGCTACAAATGCTGGATCACCAGATGGATCACAAGAAATTAATGATTTTCCAATTTCTGAATCTGAATCACCATGCCAGATTTTTGGAATTCTGTATGCTTGTGCTTCTTTTGGATTTGGGTGATGTTCAATACTCATGTTCAGAACAACTTCGTGAATAGGTGCTTTTTTAGCAAGTTCTTTGAAGTCATCATTTTCATATGCATCAATAACATCTTTGAATGTCAAATTTTTCTTTTTCATGTAAGGAAATGAAAGAGCCCAATTGTGGAATGCAGATCCAAATGCAACTGATCCATCTTGAACAGACAATTGCCATTTTTCTTTGTATCCTTTTGGTGCAATTTCTGAAATTAATCTATTAACATCATCAATGATTTTGATAAATTTATTTTGCATTGCTTCAGGAGTTAGTTTAACTTCCTTGATCAATCTATCAACTTTGTTAATGAATAGAACTGGTTTTACAAGCTCTTTTAGTGCTTGTCTTAAAACTGTTTCAGTTTGAGGCATAATTCCTTCAACTGCGCAACAGAGAACAATAGCTCCATCAACAGCTCTCATAGCTCTTGTAACATCTCCTCCAAAGTCAACGTGTCCAGGAGTGTCAATAAGATTGATTAAATAATCTTTATCTTCCCAACTGTGTACCATTGATACATTAGCTGAGTCAATTGTGATACCTCTTGATTGTTCATCATCGTGAAAGTCTAGAGCAAGTTGTTTACCTGCTAGTTCTTCTGAGATCATACCCGCTCCTGCTAGTAGATTGTCTGAGAAAGTGGTTTTCCCATGGTCAATGTGTGCCGCCACACCTATATTTCTAATATGTTCTGGTTGTTTCATTAAGTTTACAACCGCATCTGTTGATTTATCTGCCATTATTAATCATCCTCCATAAATATGATGAATTCAGAGGATTTTTAGGTGTTTTTAAAGATTTTGGTTATTATCGGTAATTTTAAATAATATGTTTTGTATAATATGTTTATGAGAGGTGTTCAAAAACTAATATTTCTACTCTTTGTAATAGTTTTATTTTCTTTTGGTATGGTGGTTGGAGAAGAGTGGCAGCAAAAAGACTCAGGTACTGAAGCAACATTATATGATATAGAAATAATGAATGAATATATGGGAGTTGCTGTTGGTGGAAGTTTTCCAGAAGAGCCACATTCAGTTATTTTAAAGACACTTGATGGTGGAGATGAATGGATTCCACAAGAATCAGCTGTTGATGAAAGATTGTTTGGTGTTTGTTTTTCAAGTTATGATAAGGGTTGGGCTGTTGGTTCAAATGGAGCTATTATTATTACTAATGGTGCAACTTGGACTACTCAAGATTCTGAGAAGACTACAACTTTGTGGGATGTATTTTGTATTGATGATTTGAATGTAGTTGCTGTTGGTGGAGCAGAATATGGTTTGAGTGAAGGATATCATGCTAATATAATTAGGACTACTGATGGTGGTGAAACTTGGGAGTCAGATTATAGTGGAAGTGATTTAGCTTATCTTGCTCTCTATTTTATTGGTGATGTGGGTTATGCTGTAGGTGCGGAAGGTTCTGTTTTGAAATATACTGATAGTTGGATTGAGGTAGGTCCTGTTGTAACTTCTGGTGGAATTGCAGTTGAGTTGAGAGATATACATTGTTTATCAGAGGATTTGTGTTGGGTTAGTGGAGATAGTGATGAGTTGTATTATACTGATGATGGAGGAGATGAATGGCATATTGTAGATACTGGTGTTGAGACTGCTTTGCATGCTGTATATTTTGCAGATGAAGAAACAGGATGGGCTATTGGTCAACAAGTTATTAGGTATACTGATAATGGTGGTTTAGATTGGGAATCTCAGGTTTCAGATATAGAAGGAAGTGCAACTGATTTAGGTTTATTACCTGTTGCTTAT
>CAZAKS010000018.1:0-3620 GCA_964485975.1 Candidatus Woesearchaeota archaeon | reverse complement strand
AAGGACTTTGGAATTTGTTGATGATAGTGATGGTTGGATTGTTGGGGATGAGGGTTTGATTTTAAGATATGGAGAGGTCTATAATCCTTGTGAAGAACCAGAACCAGTTATTTGTGAAGAAGGGTATATGCCTGAATTGTATTTAGAGGATGATGCATGTTTTTCTTCATTTACTTGTGTTCCAATTGAAGAGGAAGAAGAGTTTGAACCTGAAGATTATGAAGAGACTCTTGATGAGATGGATGATAGTTTTAAGGATAGATTAGAGAAGTATGAAATTAATATTAATGTGATTGATTCTGAGAAGAAGAGTTTTGGGTTTTTAGTTTTAGAAGGAAAGACTACTATCCAAGGTTTATTTGATGATCCAGATGTGTCTATTTATGTTGATTTAGCGACGATAACTGAGTTGACAAAGAGTGAAGATAAGATGGGAGTTATTTCAGAAGGTTTGAAATCTGGAGCTCTTGAGATTAAAGGAGAAACCTTTTTGACTAAGTTGAAACTGTTCTTTTTTGTGAATGGTTTGAAAAATTATTAATTTTTTTCTTTTTTAATAATAGAAAAGTTTTTAAAAGATAAATTAACTCGTTAAATAATTGGGGGCCCGTGATCTAGTGGCTATGATGCCTCCCTTACAAGGAGGATATCCCAGGTTCGAGTCCTGGCGGGCCCATTCTATTTTGCAGGCCAGGTAATACCATAATCGATTTGTAGAATTTCTTTAATTTCGTTTAAACTTTTTCTTCCAAAGTTTTTAGTTTTTAACATATCTGATGTAGTTTTTTCTAGTATTCCACCAATATTTGTAATGTTTGCATTTTGAAGACAGTTAGCTGTTCTTACTGATAACTCTAAATCAGCTATTGGGGTTTTAGCTATCTCTCCGTATCTTTCTACTACATCTCGTTCTCTTAGCTCTTGTAATTCTTCTAGTTTTCCTGGTATAGATACTACTTCTGCTAGAACTCTTTCTCTAATTCCTGGTTCTAATTCACCTTGCCAGTATGCTCTTTCTTTTTGATAAGCCATATCAGCTAGATAGTCATGTGTTTCTTGAGGTGTTCTTGGTGTTGCTAAGAATCTTAAAATTTTACTAAATTTAGGATGTCTTAATTTTCTTAATGCTTGTGCTTCTGTTTGTCTTATTCTTTCTCTTTGAACTTCATACTTTGTTGCAACTTCTTGAAGACTCATTGGTGCTTCACCAGTTAAACCAAATCTTAATTCCACTACTTCTCTTTCTCTTGGACTTAAGTAGTTATAATCTCTACCTCTTACTTTTGTTTGACTTGCTGTTTCAAGAGCTTCTTCAATTAGGTGTATTTTTTCTGGTGACATTGTGAATCCACCATCTTTTATTACTGTTAGAATATCAGTTTTTGTTTCAGCTAGTACTACACTTAATCTCATTATTTCTTCTGATCCATATGCTTCTTCTAATCTGTCTAGTAATTTAGTTTTTGCATAATGTAATGGGTTTGGTTCACCATATAAATTTGCTATTAAAACTTCATGAGGTGTTCTTGGTTGCATAAAGAAAGGTAAATTTGTATCATGAGTTAATTCTGCAACAGCTGGTTCATATAATCCTTGTATTTTATCATAGATAACACCTGGCAAACCTTCAACTAATTCAGCATTTGGAACCTCTCTATTATTATCTGCTAGATAGGTATGAACACCATTTCTTACTCTTTGTCTTGAAGGTGTTTCTCTATAGAACTCAACTAATGGATTTCCCCATTCTTTTGATCTTTTACCTAAGATACTTGCTTTTATCATATCTGGGCCTACTCCATAAGATTCTGTGAAGTCTTCTACTGGAAAGCCACATAGTACACCAAGGGCTATTTCAACCGCTTGTGAATCTGTTAATAATCTTGGAGTTCCCATAGTTTTTTGAGAATTTGGTGGTTTATAAATGTTTCTATTATTATTAATTGTTGAGTAGTAACAAAAACAAAAGATTTGTATCCTACACATGAAGAACTTGTTAGGGCTGCTACTGTGTATGGTGTTTTAGTGTGGGCTTTGTAATATAAATCTTTATAAAATGTTTTTCTTTGAATTTTTTTGATGTACGATGTTATAATAGTTGGGGGTGGTCCTGCTGGTTTATTTGCAGCATATGAATTAGCTGTTAATTCTAATAAGACTGTTTTGTTGATTGAAAAAGGTAAAGGTATTGAGACTAGAGGTAAGAATGAAGTAATGTGTGGGATTGGTGGGGCTGGAACTTTTTCAGATGGTAAATTACATTTTACACCTTGTTTAAGTCATGAAAAGATGTTAGATTTGTATTCTGTTTCTGAGTATCAAGAGTATGTTGATTATGTTGATAAATTATTCTCTGAGTTTGGAGTTACTGCTGAATATTTTCCTAAAGATAGTAAAAAAGTTCAAGAATTAGTTGATAGGTGTAAAAGAAATAGTATACATTTATTTGTTAGGAAAATAAGACATGTTGGAAGTGATAAGCTACCTAAAGTTATTGGAAATTTTGAAAAGTTTTTGAGAGAGAAAGGTGTGGAAATAAGAACTGAGAAAGTTGTTACTGATTTAATTGTTGAGGAAGGAGTTTGTAAGGGTGTTAAGATAAATGGGGATTTAGTTGAGGGAAGGGATATAATCTTAGCCCCTGGACGATTTAATGCTTCTTGGATGCAAGAGATTGCAAGTAGATATGATTTAAACTATGAGTTTGAAAAAGTTGAGGTGGGCGTTCGAGTTGAGTTTCCTGAAGGGATTATGAGAGAGTACTCTGAGGAGATGTATGAGGCTATTTTTATGATTAGAACTCCATCTTATGATGATGTGATGAGAAGTTTTTGTCCCTGTCCTAAAGGTTTAGTTGCAATTGAAGATTATGAAGGATTTGTTTGTGTTAATGGACATAGTAATTCAGACCATAAATCAGATAATAGTAATTTTGCTTTTGTTACAGAGATTAAATTAACAGAGCCTGTTGAAAATACAACTTTATATGCAAAATCTATTGCACAGCTAGCAAATACTATTGGTGGGGGTAAACCAATTTTACAAAGACTAGCTGATTTGAGAGCAGGTAGAAGAAGTACTTGGAGTAGGATAGACAAAAGTTATGTTAATCCTTCTTTGCGAGATGTGGTTCCAGGAGATATTTCAATGGCTTTTCCACATAGAGTTGTTACAAATCTTATTGAGGGTTTAAGATTATTAGATAGTGTTATGCCTGGAATTTATTCTGGTAATACACTTTTATATGCACCAGAAATTAAATTAAGAAGTTCTAAGATTAAAACAAATAAACATTTACAAACAAAGATTAAAGGTCTTTATGTTGCAGGTGATGGTGCGGGTGTTTCTGGTAATATTGTTGGTGCTGCAGCAACTGGAATTATTGCTGCTCAAGGGATTATAAAGAATGGATCTTAGTGATAAAAAAGAAATATTTAAAAATAATCTAAGTATAGTTATTTTATGGTAAGTGAAACAGATTTAATAGATACTAGTTCTGGAAAAGAATTGGAGACACATATTATAGATGTTCAGGAAGTAAAAAAAGGTAATAATAACCCTAGGGAAGATTTGTTTGTTATTTATGTTGATGGGCCTGATGGTTATGTAAATTCATTGCA
>CAZAKS010000017.1:7020-12019 GCA_964485975.1 Candidatus Woesearchaeota archaeon | reverse complement strand
ATTTTAAGAGTTAATATATTTATAAAAGTTTAGAAAAAAAGAAAAATTTATTCTTCGGAATTAGGTTTTATCCTATACACTCCAATTTGTAAATCATACTCGTCTAAAAAAGCCCTTACACCTTCTTCAGTACTAAGATCTAGATCTTCTAAACCTGCTCCAAACCTTTCAAGTTCAGGAACAATTGTTCCAACGCCATCATATTTTAAATTGCCTGGGCTCATTTCAAAAGTTGGTCCTGCTGCAATAGAGTTATCAAAAAGAGTATCTCTATCTACCCATTCCCCCACTCCTAAATCACCAAATGTTCTCTCTCTAGCTTGTCCTAAACAAGGGGCTTCAATTATCTCTTCCCTAGGTCCATCTTCATTTCTATACATTCTTATAGTTTCTTGCTCTGAAACTGGTTCTGCAAAAATATCATAATCAGTATCTCCTACACCTTGTGACAAGGAACCTAAAATAGCTCCCTCTGGAACATCCTGATAAAAAATAGCCTCAAATGGGGCAACTAATTTACCATCAAGATGTAAGCTACCTAACAAGAAATCTCTCTCAAAAGCAGCCTCTAAAACATTAAGGGGCACTTCTTCAGCTCTAGCAATATCTTGCATTCTTGGGCCATAACCAAATCCAACATTATCATTTTGGAATGCATTTCCAAGCAAATCATAATATCTTCTATCTCTAGGAGTAAATCCTTCTGCCTCTACTTCAACATCAAATAATCTATCTGCTTTAGGATCTATATGCATTGTAACTGGTTCTGATACTAATAAGTCTGAATGTTCATCTCTTGGTGGTGTTAAAAGTCCCAACATAGCTAAATGTATTAAATTATTAAATCTACTCATTTTTTTTATACCTCTAAATTTTGATATTATTTCCAAGGTTTTATTAACTTATAAATCTTTCTATTTTGTAACTACTATAAAGTACTCATCTTATCCAAATATAAAAACAGTTTCTTCTTAACTTCTTCTTTATTTTCAATATCTAATTTATCCACTTCTTTTGCCCAATCAATATCTGGCAATTTCGTCAAAGTACTGACAAATTCCCTTCCTGCCTTTGCAACCTCTGCTTCCAACACTCTTGCTTCCTCAGAATTAAACTTTTTAGTGGCTGGAAACTTAGTAATAGCATTAGCACCCGCTTCCAACACTTTTGAAACCTCTCCAACCCTTCTAGCAGTAGTCCCTGCAATGATCTCTAACTCGGGAAATGCCTTTCTAGTCTCACTAATCCAATAGCAATAATCTTCAGTACTTGGTCCTTCTTCATAAGGAGTTCCAGGAACTGGTTTTAATGCATAGAAAGTAATTCGATCTAATTTATACTTTTGAATAAACTCTTTCAGCAAAGGAAAGTCTTCTCTCTTCTCCCCTAACCCCACAACAAGAGTCATACTCTTCATAAAACCTTCAATCTTTAACATCTCTTCATACTCTTCAATATGTTTATCCGGACAAATCTTCTCATGCAATTCAGGATTAATAGTTTCAATAGAAGCAACAACTCCTTTGACATAAGGTTTAAACAAGTCTAACTCTTCTTTTTTCAAAGCACCAAGATTAAGCCAAATCTTCTCCCCATATACTTTAGATATAACTTTAGCAATACCAACTAGTTCTTCAATAGGATAGATTTTATACCCTCCTGTTAAGAACTCAATCCTCCAACCTAAATTCTTAGCTAAGATAGCCTCAACAATCATACTCTCTTTAGTTCTTCTAGCATGTTTAGCATGTTTTATCCTACTTTTCTGAGTACTTCTATAACAAAACTTACAACTACCTACATCACAATACCATGAAATAAATATACATCTACCGAACCAACACTTTTCCATGACTTCCAGAAACAGCAACTTGTTTATAAGTTTCACCCCTTAGCATTTCCAACAATCCTCTCCAATTCCTAGGGATAAATATAGTTGCTCTATCATCAAATCTTTTATAGTCAAATTGTTTGTTCACAAGAACCATATCATGATCAATTCCTCTATTTTTAAGCAATTCTGAAATTTGCAAATCAATTTCCAAATCTCCAAATATTAAAACTCTATTAATTCCTCTTTCTCGAACTAACTTCAAAACAGTCTTAGCTTTCTCTTCAACCCTATGATACCCTTCTTTTATTTCTAATTGTTCTCTTGTTTGATCCACCAATTCTTCAAAACTTCTAGATACCAATATCCTTTGGGATCCAGAATATAAGTCAACAACCTCTCTTGCACCAGGATAAAAAGGAGTAGAACCATTTTCCATTACTTGTTTTCTTTCATCTTCATCAAATTTATCTAAAACATATGTTTCAGCATAATCCAAACAAAAATGTTCAATAACATTCCAATCCCAATTCATACCAAAAGCAACCATAGAAACCCAAGCCATATCAAAAGGCCAAGTCAACCTCTCAAGCAAACCTTCACTTTTAACCCAATTCTTCCATCTTGCAGGATTAGTCAAATTAGAAAGAACAATATACTTTGCAGTCGAAGGTCTTAATGTACCATCAATATCATAAACTATCAAGGAATCAGGAGAAGCATAATCATGTAACCTACCTACAAGAGTCTCAGTATCATAAACAGACACAACCTCTTGTCCAGATCTATTATTATTAAATATCTGTTTCTCTTCAGGTAAGTAGCCCATACTCCTTCACAAAAATAAATTATTTAAAAGGTTTACCAATCTTTTCTACATTATGATTACTCAAAAAGTTCTCCCTTTTCAACTCATCTACAATGTAAAAAACCCGATTATCCTTAATATTAAATCTCTTTTCCAAAATCTCCAAATAATTCTCCAAACCTCTCATCTGCTCAAACACAAATTCAACCAAAAAATCATACCCATTATTCACCCTAATTAACTCATTAATGAACTGACACTTACAAAGAAACTCCCTTAACTGCTCTCTATCCTTTCTATCCACTTTAAACAAGACTTTAGCCCTTGCCCCATAACCTAATCTCTCAAAATCCAAGAGAGAAGTATGTTTTTTTATATATTTACTCTTCCTTATCCTCTCATAAAGTGTAGAAACTGGAATCTTAGTTTTCCTACTCATCTTAGTTAAACTGATCCTTGCGTCCTCTCTTAATAGAGATAGTATGATTCTGTCTTTTTCCATAATACTCCAAAAGAACCCAATTATAAGGAATAAACCCTAATAAAATATATAAAATATGTAATTTAACCCTAAATTATGGCCATTTCGGACATTTTACACTATATAAGACAAAACGAAACATTTAAATACTTGAAGACACTACTAAGTAGTAGTTACTTGGAGGAAAAAATGACAGATCCAGAAGAATTTGAATATAAAAACGATTTACATAAAGAGTTTGGTGGAGATATTAGATTAATATTCGAAAGAAGAGCATCATTGATTGAGAGATTAGATGCTACTAGAGGCAAATTTCATGAACTTAAAAATAAGGCAGGAGTTATAGAAGGTAAGGCTAAGGTTATTCAATACTTAGACACATTGACATCTGAGGCAATGGGTTATTTAGGGGTTGTATTTGAAGAATCACCTTTTGCAAGACTTTTTAATGAGGATTTAATAGCACTCATAACACAATACCTTAAAGACCCTTCAAAAGTCGATAAGAAAAATCTTACAGCTGTGACAGAAACAGTAGAGTGGATGAAAAACATCGCAGGTCTTGATCTAGAGACCATGTATAAAGATGCCCAGAGAGATGAAGAACTGAATGTACTTGAATTACAACAAGCCCTTGGACAGGCACAAGAAGGTGCAGAAGGTTATAACATGAGAGCAGGTGCTGTAGCTTTACAGAATAGAGCAACAACTAAAGAAGCTCTTGGTGGTTTAGAAGCGGATCTTAGAGCATTCCATCCTGGTCTAAAAACTGTGGTAGGCCCACAAGATTTAGGAAGAGGATACTATGGAAAACTAGCTAAGGAAGCAAGAGACTACGATGGTGCAAAGCCTTACTTAAAGGCTTAATTTTTTTATTTTTTTCTAATAAATTTTTCCATTTCTTTGACAAATTCTTCAGCTTTCTTCTTATACATATCATATTCTTTTCCAGTAAGCTCTTTTATCTTCCTATTATTAATCCCTTTAAACAGAGCATACATCTCTCTCATTGTATTAGCTGATTTCTTACTAACCTTTCTCTCTTTTATCAAAGTCTTTTCCATAATATCTGCAACATGATCTGGACTTGGTGGAATCTCACCATGCTTCATTAGAGCAGCATGTGCAGCATCAATTACAGCCCAATACATATCCACTCCGGCAGTCAACATATGCTGCTTAGCCTTATGTATTGAAGACGGAGCCATATAGAAATAAGTGGAAATAGCTTCCTTACTTGGCCTAATCCTTCCCTCATCCAAAAGAGCCTGTAATGGGTCAAAGAATCCAGTATCAATTAAAGCCACTCCATATCTCAAAATATTAATTGCAACAGGATCCCCTACTCTAACATACTCCCAGAAACTTGTAAACTTCATAGTTTGAATGTGTAATCTTTCAGGTTCAGTATCAGCAACTATTTTTTGATGAATAATTCTATAAGTTTGAATAATATCTTCTGTAAACTCAACTTTAATATCATCAAGAACAATCAGTACATCAATATCATGAGCCTTCCCTTTCTTAACAGTTGAACCAAATAGAACAATGGCTTTTACAAACTCCCCAAACTCATTGTAAACTCTCTTTGCAAATATTTTAGCAATATCAAATTCTTGTTTTGGATATTCTTTTTTGAATCCTCTTTTTTCTTTTCTTTTAATTTGAAACTTCATTTTAACACCTCTTTTTTTATTCAATCGGGGCCTCAGACCATCCCCATGCATTCCAGTCCTTACTAGGACCATAACTTCCAATTATGAAATTTGGTGAACTTGATCTTCCAAAATAACCACTATGTTCAATATCAGTCCACGTCTGTTGTAATCCATCAACTCTATAAATGGGTGAACTTGCTAATTTAGCCCAAGCACCAAGC
>CAZAKS010000017.1:0-7010 GCA_964485975.1 Candidatus Woesearchaeota archaeon | reverse complement strand
TTGAGCACCAGCTTCAACAATCATTGGCTCTTTCAAACCAGCCTTTTTCATTTTGTCTACAAACTCTTTAATCGGAGCACTACCTCTTCCTGGAGTTAAGTGCTCATCATGATAACCAAAATTATCTGAAATATGAACATGACCAATTATATTATCTTTATTCAATTCATCAACTTTTTTTAACAACCACTTATCAAACGCTTTATCTCTCTGTTCAATACTTTCCCCTTCTTTCTCTCTAAAGAATCTCTTCCAAATAAATGCATGACCAATATCAAAAGTGGCTTTAATGTGGTCATCAGCCACATTTTTTGCTTCAACCTTACCAAGACCTTGTTTTACTAATTTTTCCTTAAGTTTTGATCTAGATTTTTGAATAATACTTTTTAATTCATCAGGGTGAGCACCATAACCTCCCTCAGGAAATAAGTTTTCAGGAGAAATGTAAATGGGCTGAACATCTTGACCCTGAGCCTTTAATTGTTGTTCTTTTTTAATTGCATACAATGCAGCTGTAGCAATGTTATCAGCACTTCTTTCCTTTCCCATAACACTAATTGGTTCCACTCTCTCTTTCATTTTCTCAATCTGTTCCATCTGTTTTGCATAACCTTTGTAACCTTCTAACTGGATCTTTGCATCTAACCAATTATCCTTGACTTCTTTTTTCAAAAACTCAGAAGGTGTACCATCAGTTGCAGCCTTATAACCCATTCGTGTACCCATATCACTCATTTGAAAATGTTTTTTCAACTGAAGTTTATCTAATTTACCCTCTGCATTTTTATAATATTCTCGTAATTTTTCAAGCTCATGATTGTGATCTTTTAATTGTTCATATCTTTGATAGTGTGAATGAGCAAAAGGTGCAGCTCTTTCTAATTCAGTTCTTTGAGCTTCTAAATGCATGTCTTTAGCAGCAATCTCACCAGGTGCTATTCCTTCATAAGTAGAAGGGTTAGATCGTTTTTTCTCTTCGGCTTCCTTCAAATACTCATCCCATTTCTTCTCCCTAAAAACAATTCTACCACTTTCCTTTTCAACCTTAGGCATCATTTTACAAACCTCATCAGTAGGTTTACCATCATAACCAATATTCTCTCCTTTATCATTTGTTTCCCACACTGGAACATTAACTATTTCCCCTTTATTTGCAATATGTGCAAACTGCCCTGTCTCCTTATCCACTAGAACAATAATTTCTTCTTTTTCAATCTCTTTTGAAGGTTTGAACTCTTCATATTCACTAACCTCTCTTGGAAACTCTCCAGTATGAACAACAACAGCTCCCCCACCAGCAGCCTCTCCTGCAAAATCAATTGTTCTTTTTATCTCATTTATTGATTCTCTTGCAGCAGTATCACTAAATCTTCTATTCTGAACATCTAAACCAGATAACCCTTGTAATTTCAAAGAAGCGTGAGTACTAACTGTAACTTCATTTAGTTTAGATAATCTTCTTATCTCTTTTCTCTTCTCAGTATCAAACATTTCAGGAGTGGTACTACCCTGGCTAAGCATACCCTTTCCAGTACCAGTAAAACCTAATTCAACATGAGAAGCACCAGAATGGATATTTGTTTTCAACTCACTAAGAACATCTCCAGGTTTAGCACTTGTACCTAAATCTCTAGTACTAACTTTAAGATTCTTTGAGATAGTTCTATCCATCGCATTCCAATAATCAGAACCAAAATCTGCCATACCTTAATTTATAACATAGAAACTTTATAAAAGTTATTATATATTTAATTAAAGAATTTAAGGAGTATAAAGCCCATGAGCCTTCTTGTAAATATCATACAAGCTCCAAGCCCTTCCTGAAGCAGTCTTCTTAGCCTTAGCATATTCTTCTTTTTCACTCAAATTATCCTCGCCTCTTTTCTTACTTTGTGGCTTCTTAAACTCAGGAACAAAAATCTTAAATGAATCCATAAGTGCTGTAAAAGGTTCAAAGAAATCACCATCTGTACTTTTTTTCTTTACTTTAACTTTAGAATCATCCTTTTCCCTTTTCCCAGTTTCAGCCTCTCTTAAATATCCTTCAACATCCTCTCCTAAAGATTGCATAGCATCTTCAACATCTTTAACCATATCAATCTCTCCACCACTAAACCAACTCAATGTTTCTTTATCTGTATGTTCTTTATAGAATTCAATATCTTCATCAGTTGCAACATAGGGTTCAATAACAAAACTCATATGTCCCACATGTGTTGGTTGCTTCTGCCCTTGAGGAGTATAAGTCATATCTGGCCTTGTAACATAAACCATCCTCACCAATAAACAAGCATGATACTTCTTACCTCTTTTGAAAACACCCAAAACTTCTAACTCTAACTTACTAGATTCAAAAGAAGAAACTATATCAGGAGACTCTTGATCTTGTTTCATCTGCAATTGTTTCAAAGTTGTTAAGTAAGGTTTTAACCAAGAAATATACAATCTGATAACATTATAATGTTGTTTTAAATTCTTAATTCTAAATTTCCAAGTATGTTTCATCTCATTGTAAGTTGATTCTTTCCAAGTATAATACTGCATTAATTTTTTTGTTAAAGCATCTCTAACTTTTACATTTAATTCATGTTTTTTAGCCATATTAGTAATGATCTTATGAATTCTCTTTTTTTGTTCACCAGGAGTATCTCCATGTGGATTAATTGAGAAAAATAAATCTGGTAAGGTAACAAAATTAATCTTTGCAGCCATACTGTAAACCGAATTGGGATTTTGCATACCCTGTTCAACAACTTCAATCCAAGTTGATTTTAAAGTAACTTCATTCTGTCTGGCTTCATCATTTCCAGCTTTCTTCCCCAAACTGCCAGTATAATAACTCATCCTCTCTTCCATAATCCTAATCTCTCTTACAATAGGAAATAGAGTTTTAGTCATCTGACCAATTTGAGCTAAAGTATTAGAAACTTGTTGTTGAATAGCAGTAATCTTAGTACCTAGTTGTCCATGAAAAGAACTAGCCACAGAAGCATCAAACACATCTTTAAGTTTATAGACCTCAACACAGTTCAATCCAAAACCATGAGGTATTCCTTTTATACCTAACTCATTTCCAGTTCCCTTTCTTAGAAATCTCATCAACCAGAAGTAGGATTCTTCAACACTAACTCCCATAGAATCTCGCCAAATTTTTAGTCTTTTTTCACCATTCTTTGGGTCTACACTATTTTTATTAATAAAACAATTCTCTTTTAACTTTCTTTCAGTTTCCCTTTTTTTAGCCTCTTCCTTAGTAACTTCTTCCTCTTCATTACTAGAAGAAAATAGAGACTTTGCAAAATTCTTATTCCCCATTACCTATTTCTTATGGCTTTTTTGTTTATAAGTTTTATCTTCTCTCCAGAAACAATATAATAAGATTAAAACCCCTATTGTATTACACATATCAGCAACATTAAAAATAGGCCAAATAGAGACCATAATAAAATCTCTAACATAACCAAAGAGTAATCTATCAATCACATTGCCTAAGGTACCTGCAAATATTAAGATCAAAGGCAATTTACATTCTATATCATTATAAAAATAAAAGATTAAGAATATTACTAAAAATCCCACTAGAATCAAAAAGATACTCATTCCAGACAGAATTCCAAAAGCAGCCCCTGTATTTTCAGCATAATGAATTCCAAAGTTACCAACTAAATATTCTTTTCCTGTAAAAATATATTTAGTTAATTGATCTAATGCTAACAATATCAAAGAAATAATTATTAATTTTTTCATTTTTCAACTTCTGGATAGTATTTTAGTATTGTTTTTAGCACATCAATAAACTTATGCACTTCAACATACAATTGAGTTTTTTGTTCCTCTAATCTGTCTCTAATAAGCATTTCATATAATTTTGCTTGTTGTTGACCAAAAAGTTTACCTTCCCAAACAGAAATATCCTTCTTAATATATGCACCAATCCTAAACTCATGGGTTCCAGTCCTTAATTTAACCTCTTTACCATTATCTAACTTTTTCTTAGAGTCAGCTCCATCAGCAGCTAAATGGCAATCAATAATAAAGGTAGAATAATCATCTTCTTTCTTCACACCCTGCCATAATAACTCCATCCTATTTCCACCCTTAGGAAAATCAATAACTCCATAGGACAACTCCTTCCATTGATATCCATGATGATTTAACCAGAAAAATACTTCCTTATACAAATGATCAAAGTAAGTAGTAGTCTTTATTTTAATCTTATAACCATACTCAACAAGAGTTACTCCCTCTTCAACACTGGTTATTTTCTCTGCCATCACAATATAATACTTCTTTTTTATTAATAAACCTTTTCATACACAAACTTTTTAAAGTTCTATATTCCTCGAAGAATTAATGAGACTATCAGGATTAGAATTAAGAAGACAGTTATTACACATGACCTTTGGTATTATTCTTATTACTCTTCTTTATTTTGGAATTATTAACAATTACCATATGGTTGCAATCCTACTAGGTGGTTTATTGGTGTCCAAATTATGTACAATTAGAAGAATTCCACTAGCCTCTTGGGTGATGGATAGGTTTGAAAGAAAGGAATTCAGAACTACATTTCCTGGAAAAGGTCCAATATTCTTTATGATTGGTTCTATTATTGTTTTATTTCTATTTCCTTTAAATATTGCATTAGCAGCAATGGTTATTCTTTCAGTAGGGGATGCTATCTCTCATATCGCTGGAAAGTTATTATGTAAAAGAACTTACAAACATCTAAAATCAGTAGAAGGGACAGTTGTTGCAATTATAGCCTCTTTCTTTGGAGTTTTAATCTTTGTAAATTTCTTTGCTGCATTAGCAGGAACCTGTTTAACTTTGTTTTTTGAAGATTTAAAATTAGGAATAGAGGATAATCTTTTTATTCCAATTGTAGCTGCAATAATTATGAGTCTATTTTAGAAATATCCCATTCTAAATAAGAAGTTTTCAATCCTTTCATTTTAACCTTATAATGTTTAAATTCTCTTTCAACAATTTTAGCTTGTTGTTTTAAGATTTTTTTATCAAAAGGATGGTTTTGGAATTTACTTTTTGGTTTTGGAACAAAATAATTAACAGAAACATATATTTTTCCATTAAATTTTTCTTTTATCTTATCTACAAATTCTTTCATTTCAATAATATCACTTTCTTCCATACTAGGAACTCCAACCATTAAATATAATTTTAACTTTGCAAAGCCTACCTCATTACACATTTCAACAAATTCAAAATAATCTTTATCTTTGACCATTTTTCCCATAGATAATCTAAGTCTTTCATTGGCTTCTGGTGCTATTGTTAATGACCTTTGCCCTAATTTTTTTATCAAAGATATTGTTTTCTTATCTACCATTCCCACTCTTATAGACGGAACAGAAGCCCTTACTTGTTTTTTAATTAAATATTTTAAAATCTCTTTTCTCTCTGGATGAGTAAAGCTAGCAGAGTAAATAACTACTCTATCTCTTTTATTTATCTCTAAACCTTTGTCAATTATCTCTTTCCAGTTCTTCCTATATCTTATTTTTTCAAAAAAACCTGGCAGAGCGCAAAACTTACAATTATAAGGACACCCTCTTTCTATTTCTAAGATAAAACATTTACCAAAAACAAAAGTTTCATCTACTTTTTCTGGAAAAGGTTGGATTAAAGGATAATCTCCTAACTCTTTGGTAAAATTATAACTCACTTTGTCAACATAAACTCCTTTGATCTTTGAAATTCGATCTAAAAACCCTTCTCCTTTTTCATATTCATCTAATACTTTATCCAAAACACCCTCTACCTCTCCAAGAATCAAGAAATCAAAATGTTTTCTAAACTTTTCAGGATTCATATTAATCACAGGACCACCTGCAAATGTAAAACCTTTGCAGTTCTTTTTCATTTCTAAAATATTTTTAATATCTAACTCATACTGAAAACTAAAGCCTACTAAATCTGATCTAATTTTACCTTGATCTAGAAAAACTCTATTACAGTTCCAATCCTCTCTTTTATTAACTGAATTATAGACGATAAGAATCCCTAAATTATACAATCCACCATAGTACTTATTAGGATAAACAATATCTAAACTATGTTTTGCCTTCTTAAACTTAAAAATAGGTTCTTCCATTATAAAAAAAGAAAAAGATTAGCTTAAAAAGCTATCCCATGTAGTCAACTGCTTTCTTATCTTTGGTTTTTGTAGCAGTTTGTAACTTGCCAACATATTCCTTCAACTTACCTTCAAATTCAGCAGCTGCTTTTAGTAATGGTTTAGCATCAATCTTTAAATTTAAATATCTTGCCAAAACTTCAATAATCTTTGCAGCACTCTTACTATCTGGTAATTTTGAGTGTGTTTCAACAAATACTCCTGTTGTTTTCATATTTTTATCTTGCAATAACATTGCAGCTGTAACACCCATAATAATTCCTTCTTTTAATTGAGTAGCATTAACAGCTAATTTCTTAGAAGATGCAGGAATGTTTGTATAATAATATGCCTGAGATGTTGTACTCTCTCCCATTATTCCCTCAATGCTGATAATTTCTTTAGCCTTAAGCATCTTATACAAATCTTGTAAAATATTTGCAATATCCCATTCCAGTCCTTTAATATCTGTCATTGCATGAAGAATTACAATGTTCTTTTTCTTTGCATAAAATATTTCTAAAGGTTGTATAACTTTTGATTCGTGTATAGCTGCAACCGGAGAAACATCTTTACTCCAGATATAACCAATAGATTTAGCATTTAAATGTTTAATTAAATATTCAGTAGTGATTGTGCCTATAAGTCCAATTCCTGGAAAGCCTTCAATGATAGTAGGATTTTGTGGTTTACTTCTTAGTCTAATTTCCATCTTAAAATTAATACAAGCTACAAAGTTAATAAAGTTTTTCATTAAAGACTAACCAGTATAGTCCATCAACCTATGACTTGTATCTGTTTGATTTGGTTTAATTTTACCTTTTGAAATAAAGTGAACTGTTTTACAGCTCTCAATCTTTTCCCTAATAGCTGG
>CAZAKS010000016.1:10967-12979 GCA_964485975.1 Candidatus Woesearchaeota archaeon | reverse complement strand
ATATTAAGAATAATACTAACAACCCAGTTAAGAACCTTATCCTTATTGAAATGTTACATAGAGTTATTAATCCATTGCCTAGATTTGGAACCCTAAAACCCAATAATGATCAAAGAGGAGACAAGGGAGTTAGGATGATTTGGAGGATTCAAGAGTTGTCTAGGGGAGAGGAAAGGATTATATCTTATGATGTTGAGGCTAAAATGAAGATTATAGGTCAGTTTATGTTGCCTCAAGCAATTGTTAAGTATAGAACCCATAGGGGCAAAGTAGTTACTTCTAAGTCTAATAGATTGAGTGTTGTATCTGGATTCTTAAGTGAAAGTAAGAAAAAGAAAAGGTAAGGTTTATAAGATAGAAATTTTTCTTAGATTCTAACCCGTCGTAGTTTAGTGGTAGAACGACCGGCTGTAGATGGTATTAGACTGTGGGAATTCCAAAGGATGAAAAATACCCAGCCGTTACCGGTAGATCCCCAGTTCAAATCTGGGCGACGGGATTTTATAATAATTTTAATTTAGAAATAACTGAATCTACTCTTTCATCTACATCTGGACCAATTCCTAAACAAGTTATAGTTGGTCTATTGAATACTGTTTTTCCAGCATCTTTGATCAATGCAGTGGTTAGTTTTTGTGCTTTTGCTTGTCCCATATACTTTTTTAATTCTTGTAAGCTTGCTACTTTTAGTACTACTTTTTTACTTCCTGAGAATTGCCATTCTTCTATATTCTTTTTTGAAGACTTTAATGTTGCTTCTACTGCAGCATGAGCTACTTGAGTTGCTAGTTTCCCTTTAGGCATTTTTAAGTCTTGTCTTACAAGTATTGCTTGTTTCATGGTGTTAAATCATACTCCTCAAATTTATAAGTTTTTAGGATAAGCATTGATTTCCAGTCTGCAATAAGATGACTATACTTCTGTCGTACTAAAGTTGTAACTTCTTCATATTCATTACTATCTTTTGCAATAAAAACACAAGTCAAATCATAATCTCCCATAATTGCTAAAAGATCAATAACATTTGGATGATGTTGTAAGTAAGCAATAAATTTATCTTTCTCTTGGAGAGTTATATTTTGTAACTTTATTTTAACATCCACAACTAAAGGGAATCCTATTGCTCGAGGTTCTACAAATATTCCAAACTCAAATATTCCTTTTTTTAACATTTCTTTTATTCTTTTGTTGACAGAATCTATGGATAGATTTACTTTCTTTGCAATACTAGTTAGTTTTTCTCTACCATTATCTTGGAGAATCATTAATATTTTTCTATCTTTATCGTCTAGAGCTCTTGATTTTAAGGTTGTTTTTACAGGCATATATGGGAGTAATTAAGACATATTTATAATATTTCCTATTTTTTTAAGATATTTTTATAGAAATACTTAAATATATCCACTATTTTAAAGTGGTAACAGGTAAATAATTACTCAAAATGGAAATTAGACAAGATATTGAAAAAATGGAACGATTGAAACAAGAGTTATCTGAAGAAAACTTTTGGTTTAATTTGAGATCTATTGGGAGATAGTTAAAATGGTATTTCAAACAATAACTGGTTTGCTTGACAATTATTTTGAAGGTGTAGAGTTTAAAAAAGCAAAAAATAAAAATTACTGTCTTAGGGTTGCTGTAGCCGGACCAAGAGTAACTCCTCGTGATGAAAGATTTGAATACTTCAGAGATGTGGGAGTCAAATATTTAGAACCAATTTTACACCAAACACCGATTGATGAATCTTATTTAAGATTAGTTTTCCCAGAAAGATGGTTATCTGTTCATGAACAACATTATCTTTTGTATTCACTAGAACATCACCCAGATACAAAATCTGGAAAAATTACTAATGTTGATGTTCTTACTCAAAATCCACTAATTGCGAGTTCAGGTAGTGATGGTTTAATTGTTGTAGTAAATATTAGTAATTCTAGAGGTTTAACTGAATATGAATTACAAAAAATAATAAATGGAAAATATTCTGCTGAAGAAATATATCAATTAGGGGG
>CAZAKS010000016.1:0-10957 GCA_964485975.1 Candidatus Woesearchaeota archaeon | reverse complement strand
TGATTAATATGTGGAGACCCGATAATAAGTTTATTGATTATCTTGTTCAAAAATCTACTGAATCTGGAGCTATAGATCAAAATCTTGGTTTTTTTGATGACTTGCCAAAAATTACTCCAAGACAAATTTTAGAATTAATGAGGAGTTATGAATATATTTTTCCATTAACTCAAACAGGTAATTTTTTGAGAGGGATTTATGAAGCAGGTTTAAAAGAAGAGAAAGAGGAATTTGAAAAATATCTTAAACAATAAAAATTATTTTAAATGTAACTCAACAACATCTTCATCTCTTAATCTGTGTTCTATTCCTACTCGTTGACCTTGATGTTTTGCGGATTTACCCCAAATCCTAGCAAACTTAAATTTTTTTAAGAAATCCTTGTGAACATTAAGGGCCAGATCTTTTACTTGAGATTGTTTTTTAAGCGCAATAGGAGGATACTCTTTTTCTTTTCCTGGTTGCTTTGTATACACCTTAATTAGACCTAATGAAGACCAGATATCATCTTTTACACCATCTATACCTTTTCCAGTTAATGAAGATATACAATCTTTATTTTTTGATAAGTCTCCCTTATTGTAAATTATTAATAATGGTAGATAGGTTACTGCTTCATTTAATGCATCTGCAAACTGTTCTATATTTGTTGGCCCATATAGATTAACAATAGCATTGTGATAATTATTCTCCTTAAGCATCTTCTTTGCTTTTTTTGCTTCAAATTTTAGAAAGTTTTGGCCTGAGAACTCAATTCCTCCCAATCCAGTTTTTTTTATTTCAACTGGAGGACGTTCTTTATTTAGTCTAATATTTACTTTATCAAATTCTCCATTTAGAATATTCATTTGTTCTTGAACATCTTTTGTAGTATCAATTAAGAAAACAATAAGATCTACACCCCTCATTAAACTAAAGTAGGTTGGACCCATTCCCTTGTAAGCAAAGTCCTCATAAATTGCAGGCATTTCAATAATCTGTATTTGTACACCCTTATACTCTAAAATCCCCATTTCTGGTTTTTTTGTTGTATATTCGTAATCTTCAATTTTTGGATTTGCATTTGTTAATTGATTTAATAGTGAAGATTTTCCTGCATTTGTGACAGAGACAAGGATAACTTGTGCAGCACCCTCTTTTTTTAGAATTACTCTTGCACCTTTTTTCTTTTGTTGTTGTTGTCTATCCTTCTCAAGAAGAGTTCTATATTTGGCTAATTTGGTTTTTATTCCCGCCCTTAGTGTCTCTGCACCCTTATGGGATGGAGATTTACTAAGCATCTCTTCTAGTGCTTTAATCTTCTCTGCGATAGTATCTGCTTCATAATATTTCTTTTCTGCTTTGAAATATTCTGGTTTTGCATTAATTGGCATGATTATATTATTGGTTTATTTTTTAAAAGGTTTTCCACAATGTTTTTAAAGAAAAATAGCTATTTAGTGTGTATGATGATTATAGAAAGTTTTAGTATTACTAATATTGTGGCTGGTTTGATTATTATTGGTGTGGGTATATTGGTTGCTGATATTTTCGCTAAATTAAGTAAAAAGTTATTAGAAAGCTTTGAACTTGAAAGGATTTTAGGAAAGAGATTCCCTATATATGATCTATTATCTTCTATTGTTAGATTTATAGTTTATATTGTTGCAATTGTTTGGGGTGTATTTCAAATGAGTTTTGAATGGATCGTTCTCATTATGGTTTGTGGATTTTTAGGAATTGTTTTGATCTGGAAAGGACTTATGAGTATTAGAGAATTTGTTCCAAACTATATTGCAAAACTTAAGTTTAAACCTAAAAAAGGGAGAAAATTTAAATATCACTTTAAGGGTAAAATAAAAGAAGTGGGTATTCTTGAGTCTAAAATTAAAACTGAAGAAGGAGAACTACTTTATGTTCCCAATAAATTATTTTCAAAATGAGTCAAAAAATATTAATGATAATTGCTCCAAAAGAGTATAGAGATGAGGAATTTGAAGAACCTAAGAAGGTATTTGAGAGTAAGAGTTATCAAGTAATTGTGGCTTCCAAAGGTGTTGAAGAAGCAACAGGTATGTTAGGAGGAAGAACTAAAGTAGATATTGATATTTCTGAGGTTGTTATTGATGATTATGAGGCTATAGTTTTTGTTGGTGGTTTTGGTACTATAGGTTATTTTGAGGATGAGATAGCCCTAAGGATAGCTAAAGAATCAAAGAAAGTACTAGCTGCCATATGTTTTGGTCCTGTGATTTTAGCTAATGCTGGAGTTTTAGAAGGAAAAAGAGCCACTGTTTCGGCTTCTAAAAAAGAAGCCTTAGAAAGTAAAGGGGCAATTTATACTGGTAAAGAGGTTGAGGTTGATGGAAGGATTGTAACTGCTGATGGACCTAGTTCTGCTAGAGAATTCGGGTTAGAAATAGCGGAATTAGTTGGATAAACTTAATAAAGGGTCATTTTTTCTTTTTATCTATGTCTAAGGTTGTTGTATTAAAAACTGAGCCAGAAACTATTTTAGAAGATTATGCTAAATTATTAAAAAAAGCAGACTTTACTAAAGAGATTCTTAAAAAGTATGAGACAGTTCTAAAGATCAATTTATCTTGGAGTATGTATTATCCAGCTTGTTCTACTGAACCTTGGCAACTTGAAGCCGTTGTAAAATATATGCTAGATGAAAAGTATAAGAATATACATCCTATGGAAAATAGAACAGTTGTTACTGATGTTTGGAAAGGAGCTAAGGGAAATAGGTGGTTGCCAGTTTTGAGAAAATATAATCAAAAATATGAACCACTAACTGAAGTGAAATGGATTAATTATAAACCTAAGGCCGAGATGCTTGCAATGGATAAAATCTTTCCAGATGGCCATAAAATTCCAGAAATGTTTATTGGGAAGAATGTAGTTCATCTTCCAACAATGAAAACTCATGGCCATACAACAATGACTGGAGCTATGAAAAATGCATTTGGTGGTTTAATAACTGCTAGAAGACATCATAGTCATAAAATGATTCATGAGGTTTTAGTAGATTTATTACAGATTCAAAAGGAAATTCATAAGGGTATTTTTGCTGTTATGGATGGTACAGTTTGTGGGGATGGAAAGGGACCAAGAACCATGTATCCAAAAATAAAAGATTATATTGTTGCTTCTAAAGATCAAGTTGCTATTGATGCCATATCTGCCAAAATGATGGGATTTGATCCTATGAAAATTAAATTCATTAAACTTGCACATGATAGAGGATTAGGAATGGGAGATGTAGATCAAATTGATGTTGAGGGAGAAGATATCTCTAGAGTTAATTTTAAATTTAAAACTGGAAAAAGTGCAGTTATTATGGGCGATCAATTAATGAGGAACCATTCTAAAGCAATAGAAAAGGTTTTATTTCATACTCCATTGTTTAAGATGTGTATTTTGGGATCAGAGACATATCATGATCGTTTTTGGTATCCAGTTGTTGGAAAACCCAGAATTAGAAAATTTATGAAAAGTAAATGGGGAAGATTATTTAGAACATATGAAAGTTGACCTTCATGTTCATACAAAGTATTCTGCTTGTGCTAATATGGAATTTGATATATTAAGAAAAATGTGTGCAAAAAAAGGAATATATCCTGCCATAACTGATCATAATGCGATTGAAGGGGCTAAAAGATTTAAAAATTGTATAATTGGAGAAGAAATTCTTACAGAAGAAGGAGATGTTATTGGTTTATTTCTTAATGAAAAAATAAAAAGTGGTTTATCTATTGAAGAAACAGTAGATAAAATAAAAGAACAGGGTGGTTTAGTATATGTTCCCCATCCATTTGATTGGCGAAGGAAATGTGTAAAGAGATTGAACTTTAAAATGGATGCTATTGAAGTTTTTAATGGTAGGGTTTGGCAAGAGGGGTTAAATGAAAAAGCAAGAGAGTATGCTAAAAAAAATAAGATTATTATGGGGGTTGGGTCTGATGCCCATATAGCCCCAGAGTTTGGAAGAACTTATGTTGAAATGGATAGATTTGATTCTCCTAATGAATTTCTTAAAAATTTAAAAAAAGCAAAACTGATTACAAATAAAAGAAGTGCATGGATGCAATTTAGAGTTAATGCCATTAGTGGATTTAGAAAATATTTACTTAAACCCTTGAGGATTAGATGAGTGCCAGTTCCAAGCAGATTGGATAATATCTTTTATATCATACTTAGGTCTCCAAGAAGTAATTCTTTGAAATTTTTCAGTTGAGGCAACTAATTCTGCTGGATCACCTTCTCTTCTTGGTGTTTCTATTACTGGTATGTTAAGTTTAGTTATTTGTTTTGATATATCAATTACTTCTTTTACTGAACTACCTTTTCCAGTTCCAACATTGTATTTACCAGTAATTCCCTTTTCTAAAAGTTTTAATGCTTCAATATGGGCTTCTGCTAAATCTAAGACATGGATATAATCCCTTACTCCGGTCCCATCTGGAGTTGGAAAATCAGTTCCAAAAACCTTGATACTCTCTCTTTGTTTTAGAGCAGTTTTAAGAATTAGAGGGATTAAATGAGATTCAGGGGAATGATCTTCTCCAATATTATATCCTGCTCCAGCAGCATTAAAATATCTTAAACAGATATTATTAAGTCCATAGACTCTACAAGAATCTAATATATTTTCAAAGAATAGTTTTGTCCAACCATAATAATTTGTAGGAATTGTTGGGGAAGATTCAGTAATTGGGATTTCTTTTGGTTGACCATAGACTCCTGCTGTTGAAGAAAAAACAATCTTATTTATTTTATTCTTAACTGCAATTTTTAAAAAGGTTGTTGCATTAGAAACATTATTATTATAAAATTTAAGTGGGTCTTTCATTGATTCACCTGCTTCAATATATCCTGCAAAATGAATTATGGCATCTATTTTATTCTCAGTAAATATTTGGTTTATAAGATTTTTATTATTGATATTTCCATTATAGAATTTTACTTCAGAAGGAATAGCTTCTCTGTGTCCATTTTCTAAAGAATCAATGATTATTGGAGTGAATCCTTTTTCAAGTAGAAGACGAGTTGTGTGGCTACCAATATATCCTGCACCACCAGTTAATAATACTTTCATTTTTTAGCAAAACTTTGACTCCAAGTTTCCCAATCTTTTAAAGTTGGAAATCTTTCCATTATTTGTCTGTCTAATTGTGCTTGTTTAATATGAGTTGTTGCTCTTGCGTGACTAGGCCAGGTTCCAGCATCACTCCAAAATCCAGAAAGAACATCATGAGACATGGTTCCTTTCTTTACATAGAAATCATTAACATCAGAAATTTCAATTTCATTTCTTGCTGAAGGTTTTAGAGTTGGAATAAAATCAAATACAGATGCCTTGTATAAGTAAACCCCAATTATTGAATAATTGTTAGGTGGGTTTTCTGGTTTTTCTCTAATTTCCATTATTTTTCCTTCTTGGAAGTAAGGAACTCCAAATCTAGATTTATTGGTTCCAGGTTGAAAAAAATCTTGATCTAGTATTGACTTTAAGAATATTTTAGCTTCACTTCCTTGAGGAATTGAAAGGTCTAAAGGTTGCTCAATGATATTATCTCCTAAAACAACAGCAATATCATCTTCACCAACAATTTGTTTGGTTACACTTAAAGCATGTGCAATACCTTTTGCATGTTCAAATGGCCTATTCTGTACTGCATAATGAAAATTTAAACCTCTTTCATTTCCATTTCCCAAATATCTTGCAATTGCATCAAAATGATCTCCACCCGTAACAATAGCTATATCTTTTATGCCTGCTCTTGCTAAAGTGTAAATAGGATATTCAATCATAGGTAGGTTAGAAACTGGAACTAAGTGTTTATTTGTGGAAATTGTTGCAGGATGTAATCTTTTTCCATGTCCCCCAGCTAAAACTACTCCAATCAATATTTCACATCCTTTAACAATGGTTGCCACCAATTTGGATTGGATTTATACCATTCAATTGTTTGTTGTAATCCAGCATCAAAGTCTGCATATTTTTTTTGCCAACCTAAAGCAATTAGTTTTTCAGAACCAATTGAATATCTAAAATCATGACCCTTCCTGTGTTCTATTCTTTGAATCATCTCCTCTCCAACATTAAATGCTCTTAATAATCTTAAAGTGATATCTTTGTTTGTTTTTTCATTATCCGCACCAATATTGTATGCTTCTCCAACTATTCCCCTATGAAGTATAAGATTTATTGCTTCGCAATTGTCTTCTACATGTAACCAATCCCTAATATTCTCACCTTCACCCATTAAGGGAAGTTTTTTTCCTTGCATTAGATTTGTAATGAATTTTGGAATAAGTTTTTCAGGGTGTTGATATGGACCATAGTTATTTGATGATCTGGTTATGATCACAGGGAGTTGGTGTGTTATGTAATAAGAATATGCTAAAAGCTCTGCAGCGGTTTTAGAGGCTGAATATGGGCTCCTAGGATCTAGCTTGTCTGATTCTTTTTTAGGTGCATCTTCATGAGCTAAAGAACCATAGACTTCATCTGTGGAAATCTGGATAAATTTTTTAATTCCATATTTTAATGAAGCTTTTAGTAGGTTATCTGTTCCTAAAACATTGGTTCTTACAAACTCTGATGAATCTCCAATGGAATTATCTACATGTGATTCTGCTGCAAAATGAACAATACAATCTGGAGAGTATAGTTCAAATATACTGTTTATATTATGTATATTACAGATATCTCCTTTTTCTCCGAAAACAGTTATATGTCTATCAGAGGGTAGATCTTTTATGTTTTCAGTATTACCTGCATAGGTTAACTTGTCCATATTTATGATCTTATAGTCTGGATACTTGTTTAGAATTAATCTTACAAAATTACTACCAATAAATCCAGCTGCACCAGTAACTAGTATTTTCATGTGATTCATAACTTTTGAAGGGTTTATAAGAATTATGCAACAAAAATATTTATAAAGAATATAATAAAAATAGAAAGTATGAAATATCTCATATTTGGGAGAGGAATGCTTGGAACTAGATTATTTGAATTCTTAGAAGATGCTTATTTGTCAGGTGTAGACATTGGTAACCAGGAAGAAGTTAGAAAAGAGATATTAGATAAAAATCCAGAAGTTATTATTAATTGCGCAGGAAAAACAGGTAAGCCAAATGTGGATTGGTGTGAAGATCATAAGGTTGAAACACTTTATTCTAATGTTGTAGGACCTTTGGTTTTAGTTAAGGTTTGTCAAGAATTAGAGAAATACTTTGTTCATGTGGGAACTGGTTGTGTTTATGAAGGAGACAATAATGGGAATGGATTTACAGAAGAAGATAAACCTAATTTCTTTGGTAGCTTTTATTCTAAATCCAAGATTTGGAGTCAGGAAGCACTTAGTGAATTTGATAATGTATTAATATTGAGGTTAAGGATGCCAATTCTGTCTGAAGTAAGTGATAGAAATTATATTAGTAAGATTTTGAAGTATCCTAAAATAATAAGTGAAAAAAATTCAATGATAATTGTAGATGATCTTTTGGAAGTTACAAGATATCTTGTTGAAAATAAGAGGTCTGGTACTTATAATGTAACAAATCCAGGTTCAATTAGTCCTAAGGAGATTTTAGATCTGTATAAAGAGATTGTTGATCCTAATCACACTTATGAAGAGATCTCTTTAGATGAGCTACATTCTTTTACAAAGGCAAAGAGAAGTAATTGTGTTCTAAATACAGATAAATTGGAAAAAGAGTTTAAATTAAAATCAATCCAAGAGAGAGTTAGAGAAATTCTAGAGAAGTACAAAACTAAATAACTATATCTGGTCTTCCTATAGCATAGCAATTAAATTCATGTTCAATTAAATCTTTAGGTTTTAGAATATCTTTTCCATCAAAAATTCTTGGGAAAGCCATTACATGTGCAAGAGCATCATATTTTGGAGTTCTATACTGTCTCCATTCTGTTAGTATCATTAGCGAACTTACATCTCTTGCTGCTTCATATTCATCAGTATGATGTGTTAAATTAGTAGTATCTACTCCCATTTCTTTAAGTGTTGCAATAAATTCTCCATGATCAACTTTTGGATCATGCATTCTTACTATTGCACCCCTTCTTAATAAATCTGGAATTACTGACAAAGATGCAGCATCTCTAAAATCATTAGTTTTTGGTTTAAAGGCTGTTCCCCAAACTGCTACTCTATAACCTGGAAATTCTTGTGTTTGAAGTATATCTGCAAGTCTTCTATTTAACTCTAGTTTTTGGTGTCTATTTTGGTCTATTCCTAGATCTAAAAGTTTCCAATGTGCCTTACCCACTCTTCCTTTTTTCATCATATGAAGAAGTTCTGCTACATCCTTACCAAAGCAACTTCCTCCGTAACCCAAACCAGGATATAAAAATCTACCAATTCTTGGATCTGCTGCAATTGCAGGCCTTATTTGATCATACCAGTCTCCACCCATTAATCTTGAAAAGTTTGCAAATGCATTTGTTAACACAACTTGCATTGCTAAATAGGTATTAGAGAAATATTTTGTTAGTTCTGCACTTTCTGGACTCATATCAAATAATTTATGAGGTGCATTTTCTATGAAGGGACCATATAGGTCTCTAAAAACATCCACTACACCAGGATTTCTTGTTCCCACTACAATCCTCGAGGGTTTTTTACAATCAGCAACAGCTGTTCCTTCTGCTAAAAATTCAGGATTAGAAACAACATCAAACTTAGACGGATCAACATATTGTGCAAGAATTCCTTCTACCATTTGTGCAGTTCTAACTGGAACTGTACTTTTGTTTACAACTATTTTATAGCCGCCTTGCTCTCCTAAAACTCTTCCTATTTTGTGTGCTGCCTCTTTGATATATCTTAAATTAGCCGGGCTCTTTTCATCACTTGGATTTTGAGGTGGAGTTCCTACAGCAATAAAAACAATATTTGAGTCCCAAATAGCTTGTTGAACATCTTCAGTAAAAGAAAGTAAACCTCTTTGATGTCCACTTTGAACTAATTGTTCTAATCCTGGTTCATATACTGGAAACCTGTTGCTTGTAGGATCCTCACAGAAAGCATTACATGCATCAATTCTACCACCATCTATATCAGCACAAATAACTGAGTTGTTATATTCTGCTAATGCGGCACCATAAGCTGCACCTACAAAACCAGTTCCAATCACCGCTATTTTTCTAGACATCTAAAATGAAGTTAGAAATCTAATTTAAAATGTTTGTGGAAGTAAAATAAGTATATTAAATCAAATTAAAGATGAATTTATATCTTCTTTACACTTGCACTCTAGATGAGCTATTCGAGGTATTGCAGTTAAGATTAATTGTTTAACCTTTTCTGAATTCTCTTTCATAACTCTAAGAACTTCTTCGAAAGTTACTGCTTCTGTTGATTCTCTCCAGCAATCATAATCTGTAGACATTGCTATTGAGGCATAACATAATCCTGCCTCTCTTGCTAAAACTACTTCAGGTACTGTGGACATGTTAATGATATCTGCTCCCCACATTCTAAACATATTTGATTCTGCTTTTGTTGAAAATCTTGGACCTTCTACAGTAACTACAGTTCCTTTTGAATGAGTTGAGAGCATTAGTTCTTGTGAGGTTTGAAATAAAATATTTCTTAATTTATCACAAAAAGGTTCTGCCATTGGAATATGACAGACTCTATCTTTATCATAGAAAGTTTTGTGTCTCTTTGTAGTTCTATCTATGAATTGATCTATTAAAACTAAATCTCCAGGTTTAACTTCTTCTTTTAATGAACCAACTGCTGTGGTTGCAATGATATGTGAGCATCCTTGATGTTTTAAGGCCCAGATATTAGCTCGGTTGTTTACATTTGTAGGCATTATTTGGTGTTTTTTTCCATGTCTTGCAAGTATTGCTACAGGGATTCCATTAATTGTTCCTTGAGTTATTGAAGATGAAGGATGACCATAAGGAGTCATTACATCTACTTTTTCATATGAGTCTAGGAGATTAGGATCATCCATGCCAGATCCACCGATTATGCCTATTTTTATCATAGAGGTGATAATTATTTATTCATATATAAAAATTTGTGTAGAAAAGCTTAAAAATGTGGCAGGAGTTTTAATGTTCAGCGGGTGCGTAGTTTAACCTGGTAGAGCACGCGGCTCCAGACCGCGAAATGGGGGTTCAAATCCCTCCGTGCCCATTTATTCTATATCTATTTTGAAAGAAGGTGAGATCTCATATACATATGTATCCTCTTCAAATACTATTGGTTCTGAATTAATTAGAACCTCTGTTTGAGAGTATTTCATACTAAAATCATCAGGTGCCAATGTAAGGTTGTAAACTTTATTACAAGTTTCTATATAACCATTAAAATTAGATTCAAATTCATTAACAAAATTGCCCTTATCTACCACTTTCTTTTCTGAGAGAATAGCTGAAAGTTCTAGGAAGTTTATTACTTCTTCAGCATCTTGGTAGGTTTCTATTACTCTAAATTGTTCTTCACCTATTGTAAGCTTATTATTTCCTGGAGTTTTATCTCCTTCATCTGTTGAAGTGTAAAATAAGAAAATTGCTATTATAAAAACTATTGAACATCCTATTAACATTGGTGCTGCCCCTTTTTTATTCATATTTTTAACTCCAAAGTTAGTGATTTTTGTGGATCTGAAGTGGGAATATTTATTGTTTCAGTATAATCTGTTTCACTAAAAATTGTCTCGTCGATAAAGTAATTATCGGAGGTACAAATAAATAGAGAATTTCCATCATCAGATAGTTCTATAGACCACAAATCTACCATTATTTTTTCTTGAAATTGTTCCTTTAGTGTATCAGTACATTTATGATTAAAAATATTATTAAAAATTAAATCTTGTGTTAGATAGGAATCTTTACTTTCTTCGAAATAGGTAAAAAATTCTAAGTTTTCTTGATCTGAAATAAAATTTATTATATCTAGATTTTGTGTTTCACGTTCAAAGT
>CAZAKS010000015.1:0-13325 GCA_964485975.1 Candidatus Woesearchaeota archaeon | reverse complement strand
AAATACTATTACGATACTTCATCTACAACATCTTCAGATATTAGAATGAATATTTATATTAGAGATGGAGAAGACTCAGCTTCAAAAGAAAACCTTCCTTTTGCCCTAAGCACAGTTGATGGAGGCCAATTTACAATAATCTCAGATGAAACAAACTACAATATCACTTCTTCAATTAATGTTAATGATGATAAGTGGCACCATATTGCAGCAACCTATAATGGAACTGTAATGCGGCTATATGTTGATGGGACATTAACTGCATCAGGAACAGATTATAATGGAACTCTACCTACAAATAATGCAGATATTGTAGTAGGAAGACACTACATCTCTTCATACACAACAGAGTTCTTCAATGGAACAATGGATGAAGTTAGATTGCACTCAAGAGTTCTTTCTCCAGAAGAAATAAATTCAAGTTATAATGCAGACCTCTACTCTTATTCAAACCTATTCACAAATATGAGTGTGAATGCAACTTACACATACACAGGATATATTCAAGATTTTGCAGGAAATCTAAACCAAACAGAACAAAGAAGCATTACATACTCGACAAGTGCAAACCCTCTAATAACAATTATATATCCAGAAAACATAACTTATAATGAAACTGAAGTAGATCTTACTGTAACAGCTGACCAAAACATAACTAGTTGGTTATATAGTTTAGATTCTGGATCAAATACTAGTTTCACACCTAACACAACAATTTCTGGATTGAGTACAGAAAACCACATCCTAAAAGTTTATGCGATAAATAGCCAAAATTTAATAGGTACTGCTCTAGCAAATTTTACAATTGCAGCTGAAGAATCAGCCCCCGCACCAAGCAGTTCTTCTTCAAGTAGCTCAGGTTCATCTGGAGGATTAAGTTCACAAACAGAGGAAGAAGAATATAAATGTTACACAAATGAAGATTGCGCTGAAGATGAAACCTGTCATGAACATAAATGTCAAAAAGTCTTTGATATTAAAATAGAAGATATAGCTCCTGTATTAGATATTGATGATACTCTAAGTTTTGATTACTTCCTTAAGGGAATGGCAAATATTAATGATGATGTCATAATAAAATTTTGGTTAGAAGATGAAAATGGAGAAATAATCACTTCAGGCCAAGACACAATCTACTTAGCAGAATATGAAGAAAAGAATGAACAAGCAAATCTCTATATTCCAAGAGGATTAGAGTCCGGTTCATATCAATTCTACATAGAAGTTAATTATGGAGATTATGTTGCAACATCTTACAGAACAGTCTTTGTAGAAGATAGTGGAGAAGAAACAGAATTTAGTTTTGAACCAATTACAAGAGAACCATCACAATTCCCTTACTTTTGGATATTCCTAATCTTAATCTTGGGTGCAACAACAGTCTTCCTATTATGGAGATATAAAGAAAAGATAGATAATTATTTTGAACCTAAACCAAAGAAAAAACCACTAACTAAAAAGGAAAGAGGTAGATTACTGGTTAAGGGCCTATTAGAGAAGGTTTTAAAGAAAAAACCAAAGGATAAGCTTAAATAAAGATATTTTTTTATCATTACCATGAAAATTAAACAAAACCCAGAGGATTTTAGAGTAGAAGAGATTTACACTAATATTCCAGATGGTAAAAAATACTGTATATTCATTCTAGAGAAAAAGAAATGGACAACTTTGAAAGCAATAGAAGCAATTGCAAATAAAATGAAGATCTCAGTAAAGAGATTTAATTTTGCAGGTCAAAAAGATAGACAAGCTATCACAAAACAATATGTCTCTTGTGCAGATATAGGTAAAAAAGACATAGCCTATCTAAGATTGAAAGATATTAAAGTAACTTTTGTAAAATACTCAGATAAACCAATCATGCTTGGTGGTCTAGATGGAAATAAGTTCAAAATAGTAGTAAGAGATATCAAAGAACCCTTACAACCAGTAAGACATGTTCCAAACTACTATGATGATCAAAGATTTGGTGGTTATAGACCCAATTTACACCTAGTTGGAAAAGAAGTTTTGAAAAACAACTATGAACAAGCCGTTAAACTTCTTTTATTATATCCATTTCCAACAGAAACAGAAAATTACACAGATGCACGAGTATACATGGAAGAGAACTGGGGAGACTGGGTAACTTTTGATCTACCTAAAGGGATGATTAATGAAAAAAAGATAGTAGGTTATCTAGAAAAAAATCCAAATGATTTCAAAGGAGCATTAAAAGCACTACCAAGACAACTATTCTCTATGATTCCACAAGCCTACCAAAGCTATCTATTCAATAAATCATTATCAAAATATCTAAAAGAAAACTATGAAGGAGAGGACAAAGAATATTCTCTTGGAAAGCTATTCTTCTGTGATCTACCTTTAGATCTAGACTGGCCCATAATTGGCTATAAAACAAAAGGAAATGATTTTGATGAACTACTAAAAGAAGAGGGAATAACAAAAGAAATATTTAACCATGAAATACCTCAACTATCTTCAGAAGGCTTAACAAGGAAAGCAATGATCAAAGTAGGTATACAAATGGGGAAGTTTAAAGATAATAAACAAGAGGTAGAGTTCTCTTTGCCTCCAGGTTCATATGCTACAATTGTTTTGAAAGGAATGCAAAATGTCAATACTCATAAACACAAATACTAAGGTTATAGTACAAGGATTAGGGAAACAAGGTTTATTCCACTTAGAAAGAATGTTAGAGTATGGAACCAAGGTAGTTGCAGGTGTAAACCCTAACCTAAAAGAAACAAAAGTTCCAGTTTACAAAACAGTTAAAGAAGCATTAGTCCATAAACCAGAATGGTCTGTAATCTTTGTGCCTGCTAGATTTGCAAAAGATGCTTGTATTGAAGCATTAAACAACAATCTAAATATTTGTATAATCACAGAAGGAATTCCAGTAAAAGATATGATTGAGATAATGAAACACAAAGGAGATAATAAAATAATTGGTCCAAACTGTCCTGGAATTTGCTCAGTAGAACAATCTAAACTAGGAATAATGCCAAATCACCTATTCAAACAAGGAAAAGTAGGGATAGTATCCAGATCAGGAACTCTAACCTATGAAATAGTTGACATTTTAACAAAAAACAACATAGGACAATCCACTGTAGTAGGAATTGGGGGAGATATGGTCATTGGAAGTAATTTTATTGATATTCTAGATGAATTTGAAAAGGATGAAAATACAACCCATATAGTGTTATTGGGTGAGATAGGTGGAGATGCAGAGGAAAGAGCAGCAGAACATATTAAAGAACATATCTCCAAACCAGTTATTGCCTATATTGCAGGAAAGTCAGCACCAAAAGGCAAAAGAATGGGTCATGCTGGTGCTGTTGTTTATGGAAACAAAGGAACTGCTAATTCTAAAATAGAAACATTAAGGGATAATGGCATCAAAGTAGTTAATCTTCCTTCTGAAATAATAAATTATATAAACAATTAAGTATAGAATTATATAATGCCTTTAAGAGACGAAGCAATTAGAAAAGAATTCATAAAAGAAACAAGAACTAATATTAAAGAATTAGAACTTTGTATAGCTAAATTAAATAAAAACTTTAATGATGAAGATATAAAAACAATTGCACATAGAATCTGTCATACTCTTGAAGGAGATGCATTATTAGCTAGAAGATATGATATTGCTTATTTTGCAAATAAGATAATAAGATTAATTGAGGCAAATGAATTATCCTACACTCGAGATCTTATAAAATCACTTAATGGGGCTTTAAAGGCAGTCAATAAAGAAGGAATAACTCCCCCCAAATCTAAAGATCTTACACCTCTTCTAAAGAAATTAAAAAAAGCTGAAGAAAAAAGAAATGAAGCAGATGAATTAGTTCAAGAAAGTGAGAAGAAGTTTAAAGATTTAGTTTCTAATGTTCCTGGTGCAATCTACAGAAGAATACATAACAGATACTTGACAATCTTATTTATTTCAGATAATATTAAAAAAATCGCCAAGTATAGTTCAAAAGAATTAGTTGATAATTATAAAAGATCCTATATAAGTATAATCCACCCAGATGATAAAAAAGAAATTACGCAGAAATTAAAAAAACAAACCCTTTGCCATACTAAAGAAAGTGAATATAGAATTATTAGTAAAAATGGAAAAACAGTTTGGGTAAAAGATATTAATCAATGTGTTGAAAAAACAAAAGAGGGGTGTATTGTTGAAGGGATACTTTATGACATAACCAAAGAAAAAGAATATGAGAAAAAAATAGAACTACAATCAGAGATCACAAAAAATCTTGCAGAGGGAGTTTATATTATTGGATTAAAAGATGGGATAATTAAGTATACTAACAAAAAATTTGCAAAAATGTTTGGTTATGGTCCCAAAGAAATGATTGGAAAACCGGTTTCAATTGTTAATGCGCCCACTAAAAGTACTGATGCTAAAATGCGAGTAAAAAAAATTCTTAAGGAATTACTAAGGGATAAGGAATGGCATGGAGAGGTATTAAATATTAAAAAAGATGGATAAGAAAGAGTACCTAATATATTATATAAAAGTTCTAGAGGAACAGATTGATGCTGCTAAAAAAGTTCTAAAACAAAAAAAGAAAGAATTACGAAAATTAAAGTAAAATATATAAATAAGAACATATGTTATACAATTGAGGTGATCAAATGTTTGATTTTTCAACACTACCAGTTTATGCAATAGTTCTATTGGGAGCATGGGAATTAATCTGGAAAGGTATTGCTCTATGGAAATGTGGAAGACATAACCAATTAACCTGGTTTGTATTTATACTAATACTTAATACAGTAGGGATTCTACCGATAATATATCTGTTATTCTTCCAAAAGAAGAATAAATCCTTACTAAGAAAAACTATTGTAAAGAAGAAGCGAGTAGTTAAAAAGAAACCTAAAAAGAAAAAGGTAAAAAGAACTAAAAAGAAGAAAAAATAATTTTTATTTTCTTTCTAATTTTTCTGGCAAAGGCCTTCTAATGGTTAATGGCAATGCTTCTTTCTCAAACTCTACTTTTGCAATCTCTATTGGGTTGAAATTCAACCCTTCATAATCACTTTTCTTCATTTTTATTAAGATAGGAGCACCCATACCAAGTTGTAGGGCCCTAGCACCAATTATTCTAGCTTTCTCATACTTAGTTAGCTTCATTTCAAATGGCTCCTTAATTCCTTTGTTTTTTTATCAGCTAAATCAACCATTTTTCCAATCTCTTCTGTGGTAAAACTTGCTCTGCCACCTTTTTGTAAGGCACAAACAGCTCCTTTGTCAGTAAAAGCAACTGTAAGTCTACCATCTGCTGCATTCTCTTCATCAACAGTTGGATCAACAAGGAATTCACTACCTACTCTCCAAACAGTACACTCTAATGGCATCTTTTGGATAGGCAAACTATCTTTTGTTCTTTCCTTATAATCAACAATACCATCAACTATTTTTGGAAACTTTGCATCTTTCAAAGCAGCTAAAGCAGCTATTGAAGCAGCATCAAATAGATTTCCATCAGCATTTATTGGATAGATATCAACAAATACCATCCATACTTTTTCTCCTGGTGTAACACAGAGTTTCTTAAAATCAACAGCATCACATTCTCTGATACCTCTGTCAATAACTCTTGACATTTCAATAGCTGAGATATCTGGAGGACCAGCTTCATACTTAGTTGAAGATAAAGGTAACAGTTCTACATTAACCATAATAGTACCTTCATCAGGTCTGTCTGAATAAGGAGTTCCTAAATCTAATTTAACTCCAGCTACAACCTCAGTTCCACCAATTTTTACTCTTGCAGAACCTTCAGCAGATTTAGCAGAAATACCATATTCTACACTAACAGGCTGTCTGTATTCGTCAAACTTTCGGCCATCAGCTCTAAATCCCTTTGCAGCGATTTGTTTAATATAATTTTCTGATATCATTTTTTAGCCTCCTCATACTTAGCCTTTAATGCTGCTTTTTGTACCTCATAAATCTGCATACAACCAACCTTGGCCATTTCAACAGCTTTCATAAGATCTTTCTTATCAACTTCACCATCTAACTGAAGCAAAGTAATCTCTCCAGTTCTTGGCATCATTGCAACAGGTATGTCAACACTTCCACCCTCATAATCTTCCTCAAATTTATCAAGGTCAACTAAAGGTTGTCCACCAACAACACCACAAGCAACAGCTGCTACCATATCTTTCATTCTAAATCCAGCATCAGCCAAAGCCATTGAAGCTGCACTAATTCCAGCACATCTTGTTCCTGCATCAGTTTGAACTAATTCAATATGTACATCAACAACTGTTTTTGGAAAAGCACTCAAATCTAAAACTTGATCTAATGCATTTTCAGTAACCAAAGCAATTTCCTTACTTCTTCTACTTGGTCCAGGTCTTACTCTATCTCCAGCTCCAGAAAAAGCCATCATATTGTAAGTACATCTTAACTTACCTCTTAATGGGTTTTGTAATGGTTTTGGAAATAATTCTTTTGGTCCATAAACAGCTGCAACAGCAACAGTCTTTCCAATCTTAAGCATAGCAGAACCCAAAGCATTTGGAACAACTCCAACCTTTGCTTCTACCTTACGAGATTCATCGAACTTTCTTCCGTCATTTCTTTTTGTGTATTTCATTTTTTCTTCTCCTTAACATTCTTCTCCAAGAATTCTTTTATCAGATCAGTCAAACCAGAAACATGTGACTTTTGTTCGATAAGTAAGATTGCGTCTGTAGCAAGTTTATCCATTGCTGGATCCTCACTTTTAATCCAAATCCTTCCATTCTGACCTGCAAAGATTGAACAACCTGTTTTCTCTTTAATCATTGAAATCATACTTCCTTGTTTTCCAACAACTCTTGGAACCTTTGAAGGTGAAATTTCAATAACTTTACCAGTTGTTAATTTTCTTAGTCCAGGACCTTTCATAGTCAGATCAATTGCTTTTTCTTTTGTAACATTTGTTATTTTGATTAATACAATATCTCCAGACTTGAAGAACTTACTCAAACTTGCTCCTCTTTCAATAAAGTCTGATGTTGCATCCTTTAATGATAAGCTTCCATCATAAGCATATCCAACGTCCACAAACCATGAACTGTAGGTACTATCACTAACATAACCAATAACAGTATCGTCTTTTTTTGGAATATATCTTCCATTCAATGAAATAATCTTAATGACTCTTCCATTCACATTAGCTAAACCAACTTGCATTGCAATGATTTGCTCTCCATCTCTTTGTGTGCCATATGAAGGTAAATAATCCATACCCTCTGCCAAAACATCTCCTGGCACAACAACTTGTTTATCTTCTATTAATAAATTACTCATTTTCTTATTCTCCTATTTTTTATTTAAAATCTTTATATCGACATCTCCTCTTGTCAATTTATTTAATTCATTTTCTAGAGCTTCCTGCATACCTGCAGGTAATTCTAACATAATTTTCAAGTCTCCATTAGGTAACCAATCTTCTTTTAACATTTTACCAAATCCCTTAACTTTTCCATAGGCAGGTCCTGTAAATTGAGAAGGTATTGTGATCTCTAATTCTCTAACTTCAAATTTTATTGCTAATAACTCTCTTAGTTTACTCACAATCTCTTGAACTTGTTCATCAACAGATTTAAATTCATCAATTTTACATTTACTTTGTTCAATTGCATCCTCAATTCTTTGAGGTGGATGAGGTAAACCAGTTCTAGCATCAATTGCATTTCTATGTATAAAAGCAATTATTTGTTTTCTTTTTTCTTCTCTTAATTTATTTCTATACTCTGCAGTTAACTGAATCTCTCCTTTCTTAAGAATAATATCTGCTACTTCATCTGGGTTTGTAGAATGAAACAATCTTTGCATATCTGTTTCTGATGCTTTTTCAGCTTTCTTAACATCTTTAAAGATGTCCCTTGTTGCTAACACCTCATTTAGAGTATCAATTTTACCATCTCTATACTCTAAAGCCCTATCACAGTCGACTAAGATCTCAAAAATTTCGCCTTCTTTCTTAATCCTTGCAATAATTGCTTTATCTACATTAACCATTTTATTTTAACCTCTTCTTTTCAATTCTTTTGAATTGTTTATCATTTGTTGAAATAACAGCTCCATCAATTCTTCTAGCATCAAAGTCTTTTCCCATTACTTTTTTCAAAGCTTTGATTGCTAATTTAATTCCATCTTCTGTATTCATCTCTTCTCTGTATTCTTTTCTCAACAAATTCTTAATCGCATCTGAGTTCTCTCCAACAGCAGTAGCTCTAAATTGGAAAAATATTCCAGTAGGTTCAGTAACATACAATACTGGTCCATCATCAACACCAATAAATAATATTGAAACACCAAAAGGTCTTGCTCCACCATATTGAGTGTAAGATTGTTTTGTATCTGAGATTTCCTTAACCAAAGTAAGAGTCTCCATAGGAACTGTATAAGTTACCATATGTTGTTGTGAAATAACTTGAGCTCTTTCAATTAAAACTCTACCATCCATAACATAACCAACAGCAGTAGCTCCCATATGTTTGTCTACTTGGAAAATTTTCTCAACAGCATCTGAGATTATTAATTCATCAGAAATTCTTTTATCAGCTATTAAAACAGCTCCATCACTACAAACAATTCCTATTGCAGTACTTCCTTGTCTTACAGCCTCTTTAGCATATTCTACCTGTAACAGTCTACCATCCGGACTAAACATTGTTGAAGCCCTATCGTATCCCATCATTTGATGTGCGCCTTCTTGCATTTTTTTATATCCCTCCTTAAAAATATCTTTTTCTTAATTTATCTATAATGCCTGAAACATTCAAGCTCTGGATTTTAACCTTTTTACCATTGACTTCTTTTATCAAAGCCAAACTTGCTTTAGTATGATCTACATATTTTGTGTTAACTCTTACAATACCTCTATTATCTTTCCAATCCTTCAAAAAGATTGGTCCAGCACTAGCCATACCTAGAGTTCCTACGAATTCTTTCATCTTATCTTCTATTGCATTTTTTGTTTCGGAAAAGGTTATTTTACCTTCTGTTTTAACTTCAAATGCTATATACCGCTTCTTTTCCCTTAAACTGGGCATTAAAGGTTTTAATTTCATTTTAAACCGAGAATATTATTTTTCCTATTCTCTTTCTCTTTACAGAAGGAGTATAATTAATAATTATTTATAAGGTTTTTGGATTACTCTAAATAGTCTATTTGGAAAAAGGGAGCTAACTCTCCTAGGGCCAATCCTTTAATATGGTCTTGATCAGTAAAAAGACCTAAAAAACTAAGTTGGTTAAAAATATAATCATAATCAGGTTCTTCACTATCTAAAGGAAAACTCCATCTTAAATCTCCATACTCAGAAACTATTGTACAACTTTCAGTTAAGTCTCTATTTCTCCAAGAATGAATAAGATCTCCTGTAGAAGGAGCCATTATTGGATTTCTATAAAAAATATCAAAATCTGTTTCAAACATACCTATTCTTTCAACATCTTCTCTAGGAACTTCTCTTCCAGTTGTTAGATCTGAATAAACTATTGTTCCTTCATAGAAATTTATTTTTGCTTCTAATACTCTTCCATCTTCTAGTGGAAATGGTCCTGCAGGCAATAATGGATGATCTGAGTCAGGTCTTATTGTTGGGTGGTAATGGATTGCTTCAACCATTCTATCTTTTGGTATTTCTCCATAAACACCAATAATTGCTCTTTCCCATAAATCTCTTCTTGTTTTCACACAAGACTTACAGTCTCCTTCTTGGATTAAATAAGGACTGTACCCTACATCAAACCAAATATTTCTATCTGGAAAAAATAAGAAAAGGTCTTCTAACTCTTCAGTTCTAGCTAATCTTCTTAAATCTGCAATTCCTTCTACTCTAGTTCTTTGATATTGTGTTCCCCAATCACCATTCATTTGAATTGAGTGAGAAGAACTTTCAGTTACAGGAACTGGTTCTGGAACATCTTTAGGAAGTTCATCCTTGCCGGTAGGCCAAAGTAACAATCCTAATGCTGCACTACCTAAAAGTGCAGGTATTGTAAATTGTCTATAACTCATCATTTTCTATTAATTCTATTTCCTTTTCACCCATAACTCTATCTTTTTGTAAACAAACCTATTTATATATTTTACTACTCAAAAAAGATAACAAAAACCTTTATAAACCTCCCAAATTCAGTAAAATCATGCTAAATATCATAGGAATAGGATTAAACGATGAAAAAGACATCACAGTAAAAGGTTTAGAACTAATTAAGAATTCAGACTTCATCTACTTAGAAAATTACACATCTAAGCTACAAATTCCAAACTCTAAACTTGAAGAGTTTTACAATAAAAAAATAATCCTAGCAGAAAGATCTTTTGTAGAAGATGGCAAAGAGATCATAAACAAATCTAAAACCTCTAATGTATCCTTACTTATCATAGGAGATCCCTTCTCAGCAACAACACATTTATCACTTTTACAACAAGCAAAAGAAAATAATATAGAAATAAACATCATAAACAATTCATCAGTTTTGACAGCAGTAGGAATTGTGGGTTTAGAACTTTACAAATATGGAAAAACAACATCAATTCCTTTCCACAATGAAAATGTAGAGACTCCCTATAATGTAATTAAATCTAATAAACCATTACACACCTTATGCTTACTAGATCTCTCACCAAAAGATAATAAATTTATGGAAGCAAAAGAAGCTATTGATTTTTTACTAAATATAGAAGCTAAAAGAAAAGAGGGAGTAATAACACCTGACACAAAGGTAGTTGTCTGTGCACAATTAGGTGGTAAATCTACTATTCTATACACAGAAGCAAAGAATGTAAAGAATCTAAACCTTTACCCACAATGTTTAATCATTCTTGGTGATTTACACTTTGTAGAAGAAGAATTTCTAAACAAATTTATTATATAACCAAGCAAAAACATATCCCATAAATAACCAAAATACTAAAGCTTCTATTGTTCCTAAGAATACTCCTAACCAAGTACTCAAATCAAACAAGTAAAATGGATTACAAATTGTAACTAAATCTTCAAAACCAAACTGTCCTAAGAATGCAATAACAAAAGTCCAAAAACCACCAAAGATAGAAAAGGTATAAGCCATTGCTTTTGGATCAAGTTTAGCAAATTTCATATTATTTTAGATAGTTAAAAACTATTTAAAACTTACTCCCAAAACAATTCAGCATCACCAATAATATACATTTCATCAGTAAAATACCAGAAAACAATTTCTTTATCTTCAGGTTTCAACTCACATAATAACTCATAATTATTTAGATTATAACCATGCATCATAACATAGTCTGCTTCAGTCTCATTATAGATAGTTTCAGTCAAATATTCTGTACCAACCCAAGTTGCCCAAGTAGTCCAATAAATCTTACCTGTTTTAATTTCTGGGTAATTTTCATTAAGGTACAATACAATATCTTCTGAGATAGAACTAATCAAAACTTGATCATCAATTCCCCTTGCCACACAATCTGCAACAATAAAATCAACTAATTCTTTATCTTTTTCAAAATCTTCATGTGATTTAATCTCTATATTTATTGGTTTTTGATCACCAATAAGATCCATTACCTCAGAATATGTGGGGATATAAAAATCAAAAACTTCTTGAAGTTCTTCATAACTCATATTTTCCACATCCACTCCTTCCTTTGCAAATCTAAACATATTATTCTCATGAAAAACAACTATTTCTTTATCCAAGCTATAGTGAATATCAAATTCAATGAAATTATATTTTGAGTCTGCGACAGCTAATTCAAAGCTTTCAAGTGTATTTTCCTCAAAATCTAGAGAAGCACCCCTATGTGCACCAAGAATATATTCATCCCCAATAATATCTATAGTAGGTACAGCTAAAGTACTCATGATTAGATAGATCCAAAAGGTTATTTGTAGGTATATAGCCATCATTTTTCCATAAAATATAGATCATTTAACATTTATAAATGTTACTATTTTGTTACTACTGCTAAGTTAAACATAATAAAACACCCAAATATTAATAAAAATCATGTTTTGGCACATAATTGATGATTATAAAAAGAAAATTACAATATTTTGTCATATCTCTTCTCTTAGCCCTAACCTACTGGAGAATAGAGGTTCTTCTATTTTACAATAATGGAGAAATTTCTTTTCTTAGAGAAATCACAAATCTTTCAATCCATCACTACCATTATGGTATTTTAATACTCACAGCAGGGTTATTAATCCTATTATTTTACCAACAAAACAAATTTTCAGTAATACTAACTGGATTCGGGCTAGGAACAATTCTAGACAGTTTTGTTTCAAGATTATATCCTGCATCATCAAGAATACAAGAAATTGCTAATTACAATGAGGCCCTTCCATCCACAATTTTATTATTTGTTATTATTATCCTATTAAGTATACTTTGTTTTATTTCTAAAAAAAGTTATAAATCTAAAAGATTAACAAAATCATATGAAAATAAGAGTTAAACCTAATTCTGGGAAACAAGAAGTAATAGAAGAGAATGGAATTACTACTGTCTACCTTAAATCCCAACCAGAAAAAGGAAAAGCAAACCAAGAACTTCTAAAAATTCTAAAAAAACACTTCAAAAAAGAAGTAAGAATCAAATCTGGCTTCACAAGTAAGAATAAAACAATAATTTTATATTAAATAACTCATTTACAAATATAAAAGGAGGTTGATATGATGACACCAATTGAGATTATGGCTTTGATTGTTGCAGCTTTACTTATTATCAAATTAGTTGTAGTTTTCATAAATCCAAAACATTGGGCAAAAGTAGCAGAAACTAGTTTTGCTAAACCTACAATAACAATAGTAGTTTGCTTAGTTTGGTCAGTAGTTGTTCTATGGTTCCTACTACAAGAGCTAACAATAGTACATGTCTTTGCAGTAACTCTATTCTTAATGCCCTTATTTGCAATGAGTTTTGCTTTTTATGCAAAAGAAACAACTGCTTGGATGAAAAAACTACTAAAACAAAAGAATATGTTAAAAAGAGCTTGGTTAATAATTGTTATCTGGTTAGTTTTAGCACTTTGGGTTTTATACACTATTCTTTTTTAATTTTTTTTAAAACCCATTATACTTTCACAATTCTCTCTTAATACTTCTCCAGAAATTGCATCAACTTTAACATTAAACACTTTAAAGTTCTTTGTCAACCAAGTAATATTCCAGATAGTATTCTCAGTTCTTTGTAAAATTACAATAACTTTATCAGCAGACATTCCTTCATACTTCTCATCTCTAATCTTCTCAACTTTTTGCAAAGCATGAATCAAATCAACCTTAATCTCATCCAAATCT
>CAZAKS010000014.1:0-13459 GCA_964485975.1 Candidatus Woesearchaeota archaeon | reverse complement strand
GGAACAAAGAGTGAGTCTTATGTTACAATAAATGGGGAGGAATATTTGATTGCAGGCCCTATTAGATTTGAGAATGGAAATATGCAAATTCCTCCAGATAGTATTGCAATGGTGGATGGAGTATATGTTAATACAGTTGGTGCAACAGAGAATGTAGATATTGTTTTTTCTGAGGCTGAAATTAATAGTGATAATTATGTTCTTTTAGGTGAGGGTTTTATGAAGGCAGAAGGAGAAGGATATAAGATTGCTTTGGGAACTGGAAATGGGGGGAGACGTAATGCTGATTTTCCTTTTGAAATGACTTCAAATTCAGGTTATATTTCTGATGAATTAGATAATGCTCGAGTTGTTTTAGAGTTAGATGCTGATGCTTCTATTTTTTTGAATTCAGAAAAAAATTATATTAGGCGATTAGGAGGCGAGATGGCAATTCTTAATGGTCAAGATCGTGTTAATTTTGAAGGTACTGATCCAACTCAATTTTTATATGAATTGGAAGATTGTGATGATGATGCAATTGCAGAGGTTAGTTTTGATGGTTTGTGTGATAAGGCTCCATTTAAGTTATTGAGTAGTGTTATTAATTTTTATGATCCTATTATAGAAGAGAAAATGGATTTACATAGTGTAGGGAGTTTTATTCTAAATACTAATAAGGTGTATGTTGCAGAAGAAGGTTTAGTTTTTTATAGGGGTGGTTGGTGGTTATTGAGTTCAGAAACTAGAACTGTTGAAAAATTAAATGATTTGACTGGTGAGTTGTATGAAGTAGATACTTTACATCCAGAGAGAATTGTTGATAAGATTGGAGAGGAATATAATATTCCTTCTGGTTCTATAGTAACTGCACCTAAAGGGTTGTATGTTAGTTTGAGTAGTGAGTTAGAGGATGTAGAAGATATTGACAGTTCTATTGCAGAGTTGTATGATGTATATATATCTGAAGAATCTACTGAGTTTGCTCTTTTAGAGAATAGTTTGGTTAATTTAGTTTTGAATAAAAGGTATATTAGTTCTGAGTATTTAATACCTGTTAGTGTGTACTAATACTTTTGATTCTACCCATATTTACTTTTCGATCTAATCTTGGACTATGGTAGTATAGTGGTTCACCTATTGCTATGTCTTTTACATAGGCCAGTCCATATCGCGGATCTTTTGAGAGTGTACCTTTACAATATAAATCTCTTCCAATTAAAAATAGTTTAAACTCCCCTTCAGGAGTTTTTACTACAAATCTCTGATCAAAACTTTCTAACTCTGTCTTTACTAGTTCCTTTTTTCTAAAGAATATCATAGTTTTTGATAAATATCTGTAATTGGTTGTGTTCTCATTACCTTGTCGTCTTTTAGTTCAAAATAGACTCTTGAACCCTTTTCAAGTTGGTTATTATCACCTAGTGCAGTGATTTTTTTCTTATTACCTTTAAAGTTAATAAACCATTCTTCTGCTCTTTGAAGAACTTCATAGAATTTACCTGCTCTTGTTTTTATTAGATATACAGACATTTTTCTAACCTCCCTACGAATGTGATAATTACTTACTTATTTATATTATTTAAGTAGGATATATATTCTTGAGTTAATTCATAATAATTCTTTAATAGTTCGATATTTACTTCATGATCTCTAGTTACAAGAGTAACATTCTTTCTGTATTCTTCTTTAGCTTTGTATTCTGAGTTATAGATTCTTTTAAGAAGCATATAGAAGTCTATGATATCTTTTACTTGTTTATCTTTTTTATAGTGTTTTTCCAAATCTTTCATTCTAACTAATGGAACATTTGGAATGTAAGATATTTTTTTATCGTCGAGAAATGAGGTAAACATGTTTTCTGACTGATGATTAAAAGTAGAAATGAGTTTTTCAATTACTGTTCTGATTACATCTACTGTCCTTGTATATTTTAGGGTTACATAGATTAGGTGATCGACCCTTTTTAATTCCCCTAATGCTTTGTCTTCATCTTCGTCATGCATTTATATGTGCCTCAACCTTCCCTATGAAGGGTCTAGTTAATGATAAATATTTTTTTATTGTTTTCTCGTCTATGACCTTCATTCGATAGTCATCTGAGCATATTACAAATTTATTCTTTCGAACAAACTCAACTGGAGCATTTTTCCTTGCTTTAACTATTTTTCCTATCTCCCGAATTAGTAGGCTAACATTGGGATCAAATTCATACTTATGAACACAATACTCTTTGTATATAAGTAATTTTGAATTTAAATCTTTCGGTAGGTTTGAGATTCTTTTATAAAGTCTCTCATATCTTAACAGTGAATCTAATGAATGTAACAGGGCAGTGTTTAATGCTTCTACTGCAGTGTATAGTAGCTTTACTTCTTTGACAGCTGGGTAAGTCATATATACCAAGTGGTCTGCCTTTGCAAAAGCTTGTTTTGATAGTTTTAGTGAATTAAGGATTTCTTGCATTAAGCTTCTTGTAAATCCATGATTGCTTTTGCAATATCTCCCTCTGCTTTTTCTAAAGCTTCTTTAGCTTTTTCTTCAGAGCAATCAGTTTGGTCCATGATGGTTTTTAGATCTTCTTCGTTGTTTTCTGCGATTAATTCTGCTTCTCCAACAACTTGGAAAGTGGTTTGTCCCATCATGTCTACCTTGGAGACTTGAGGGTTTCTTATTACTAGTTCACCCTCTGGAGTTTTGATTATCACCTCTGAAGCTTCTATTTGGGTCTCTTTAACACCCATTTTTTTCATAGCTTGCTTTACTAGCTTTGGATTCATTCCTTGAAACATTTTAAAGTGCTTTTTGTATTACCAGTTCTGCGATTATAACTACTATCACAGCTACTATTATGTAAGAAGGCTTTATCTGTATTTTGCTTTTATAATCGTCAAAATATCTCATCAGGCCTCCACCTGAAGAGGGCATTGAAATCTTATTATTTCCCATTAATATAGAAATGAATTGGTGGTTTATAAAGGTTTTGACAGTTCACCTTTAGGTGGGAGTATTCAGAAGCACCCTACTCTTCCCGCACCATAACATATTTGTAATAATCTCTTTTGGATTCCCAATCTGGAACTTCTTCCTTACTTAACTTAAATCCCCAAGATTTAAATCTTTTAATTAAATCTTCTCCACCTTCTGGAATAAGTTCAATAAGTCTTTTGAAATCTGGCTTATAAAATTTTCTTAAATATTTTAATAATTCATCGAGTGCTAATTTACCAGTACCTGGAACAGTAATTCCATGGTGCCTTAATCCAAAATCTCCATCAGCTAAGCTAGGAATAAAATATCCAGTAAGACCAATAATTTCATCATTTTTTTCAATATAAAAGTAGGTTCCAGATTCAGTACCTGATTCTCCCCATCTATCTAAAGAGTGTCTAACATTGTCTAAACTTTCAGGTCTTGTCCAGATTTTTTCAACTAAAGAATATAAGGTATCTCTTTCTTGAGAGTAATCATCAACATCTATTTTTCTTAATTTGATCATTTTAAATAAAGTTGGTAGACAGGAATAAGCCACCTTCTGTAACCCAAACTCTTTCAGAGTTTGATCAGAGGAGAGGACTGAAGTCCTAACCCCATATAGGGTTTGCATCATTCAACTGAGCGTCTCTAAGACTTGCACCAACTGGGGCTCATCGTTTCATCGCATCCAAAGTCAATGTCAACAGGTTAACTCTCTTTCCTTGCAGAAAGATTCGCCATATCATCCTAAACTTTGGCCGTGTCGTTTCTGGATGGTTGCCTTCCTTTTCAGGAACTCTTGCGAGCAGCCTTTTGTGGTGGGTGGACTTTCCTCAGAACCTTTTTGAAAAAAAAGCTTCACCAAAAATATTCTGTGATTAGCTACCTGCCTACCAAGTGTAATTAAAAAAATAATAATATATAAACTTATTTGCTACCAAAACCTGCAAAGGATGGTAATCTAAAGTTTGCTTCATCAGCGATATCTTGAGTTACAGTATCAATACTTTCACCCATCTCTCTAACACCTCTGTTGATCTCACTGTTTTGCCTATTAGCTTCTTTTGGAGTGTTTCTCATTCCTCTCCAATCAGAGCCATACCAATTTCTTTTAAGATCATCACCAGCATTACCAGATAGAACATCTTCAGCTTCTCTTGCTAATCCTCTACCTATTGGCATCTCTGCAGCATCATATCCGCCTTGAATTCTGTCTTGAACTCCATTTGTAGCTCTTGCAGCACCATCACAACCACCTAGGTAGAGTGCACCAAGAACCATAGCACCATAAATTAAATTTCTCATTTTTAGTTTTACCTCGTTTTTGTTACTATTTAAGAGGAGTTAATGATTTATAAGCTTTTCCCTGCAAACTTTTTCAAAGTTTGATCAAAGGAGTAGCTGAAGCTCACAAATTAAAGAAATTAACTTAAGTAATCAGTTGTTGAAGGAAACTCACCTTTTGTCATTGCAACAAACATTCCTCTTACCACATGTTCAACATCATATTCACCAAACAAACCAACTTCAATACCTTCTCTAGCTTCTTTTCCTTTGTGTTTTACTGTAACCACAACTAGATTGTTTCTTGCATCATCTAGTAATCTATCTAAGTTCCATTCACTACGATAAAATTCATTTAGAGAATAATGGCCAAGTCTTATTTTTTCTTTTAATTTCCATTTGGTATCTCTATATTCTCCACTTTCAATATATTCTTGTGCTTTAGCCATAAGTGTTGCATCATCTAAAGTTGTATGTTCAATTGCAAAAAATTGTGGTAAACCTAAATCATGAGTTTCATCACCCAATCCCCAACTTCTATCTTTGCCATCTAGAGAAGGATAGTCTGCTCCATGAATACCCAGACTTTTACCCCAAGTAAATTTTAGTACTTTGTAAGGTTCTCTTCTATCAAATCTTCTTGGTCCGTCTTCTACTCTAACATGATTATAACCTTTTAAACTTACACTAAATGTATAACCATTTTTAGATATATTACTCCAAACTTCACCTTGATGAGGTGTAACTATCCAACTATCAGTACTATCTTCAATCTGTCTAAACACACCAGCAATTAATTTAAATTGTGATTTAACCATTTGTAGAAGTCCAGACCATTCAGCATACTTTCCTTGCATCTTAGCTTCATGTTTTCTTTTTGCATCAGCTTCAACATCTTTTAATGCTCCAAGATAGGCATCAAATGATTCAATTCTACCTTGTCTTATAGCTGGATCTAGATCTAAAGCCTCAGGTACCACTCTAATTAAACCACTCATAGTGTTTTTTCAGAAATTAATAATATATAAACTTTTCGGAATTGGCTCTACTGAAGAGTGACAACACCACTAAAACTGCAGAATTTTCGGGATACAGCCCATAATTCGCTTTTCCCATGCTTAAACTTTTGCGAAACCATTTTTCTTGTGTTTTGGCTCAATCGAGCTTTCTAATTTTTTGCTTTAATTTCAAAGCAATTATGAAATTATAAGCCAGAAGGATATTTAAATCCTTCTAATATTTTTGAAATAATTGAGACAGCTATTTTCTGAAAATTGTCTTCCTAGCCATCCTTCCAATTATAATAAGATAACCAGCAATAGCTAAAACTAATACTCCAATAATAATCACAGTATTTATCGTCAGTAAAATCCCAGTTATTAAAATAGCCAAACCTATAAAACCTAAAACCCAACCAGGCATCTCTAGTCTCTGCCTTCTATAATAATCCTTTCTTGCCTTATCCAACATTCTTTTTGCCATGTTATCCACTAAAAGCTTTCATTGCTTTAATATTTTTCCCAAAAATTGTCAATCCCTTCTTCTGCATTTTTGGTAATAATCCAGTTAATTTATCAAAACTCTCAACCCAAGAGTCAACCATTTTATTCTCTTTCAAAATATGAAAGTACTGTATCTCCAATTTCTCTATTGTCTTAACATATTCCTCTAAATTCATAACTTGGATTAAAATATTAGCCAAATCCTTGTCCTTATTCTCCATATATCGTAGTAAAAAAGGTAATTGTATCAATAAAGACAGATCCAACTCCTCAGCTTTATTCTGATCCTTTTTCGTCAGAACTTTAATTATCTCATAATTCAGATAAACCTTTTGAGTATAATCTCCTAATTTCAGATAGAAATTCTTCAGTTCTTCATTATATTTCCTAGATAACTTATCATCCTCTCCTAAATGAATAGCTAAATCATTCAACAGCTTGGAGAAATCAACTCTATAGAACTTCCCTTCCTGTGTAATAATCCCTTCTTTCACAGCTTTTTTTATCTCTTTCATGATAATAGGCTGATATAACCTTCCCTTGTTCTGAAACCAGTCAACACTAATATCGACGAGAGTTTTAGGTTCAGCCAAGGTAGAAAGCATAACAATCTTCACATATTTGTTTTTCATAAAAAGTGTAATGTTTTACTACTATATAAACTTTTCTAAAGCACTAATAGTACTTGAAAAAGAGAAAGTTTTATATATAAGTTAGTACTTTCTATTTAGTATAGTAGTACTTGAAAAAAGTACTACAGGAGGTAAAAATCATGGAATATAAACGTGAACCCTTAGAAGAAGAGGAAATAGATGAACTAAGGCAGGCGTGTAGAAGTTTTGAAGAATCAGTAATTATTAATGTGTTACTAGAAACAGGAATGCGAGTTTCTGAACTAGCTAACCTAAGAAAAGAACAAATCTCTTGGCAAAGAGATTGCATAACAACTGTGGGAAAAGGAGGCAAGAGAAGAGTAATTCCAATGAGCAACAAGACAAGATTTTACTTGAGTGAATATTTCCAGGACAACAACAAATTCAACTTTGGAGCAAGATGGATACAGAAGATAGTAAAGAAAGTTGCTGAAAGAACAAACACAATGAAGAAAGTAAGTCCTCATGTATTGAGACACACATTTGCAGTATGTTATCTACACAAAGGAGGAAATGTAAGAGCATTACAAGGAATTCTCGGACACAGTCATATCCAAACAACAGATGTATATCTAAATTACTCTGGAGCAAGAGTAATAGATGATTTCAAAAGAGTGTGGGAGGTATAAAAATGGAAATAAATAAAAAATATTATTGGATACCAGTCGTAATCACAGCTTTAGCCTTTCCAATTGATCTTATAGGAAGATTTCTTTGGTCTCTTCCAGATATAATCCCAAAAATCTTTTTTTGGGTAGGGATTGGCATCGGAGGATATTTTGCTATTTTGGAATTGATTGCAATAACAAAAAAATATGTTAATTAAAATTTTAGTACACAAGTGAAAAAAGCACAAGAGTACTTAGAAACTATTGAAGGACAAAGAAGGAAAATTAAGAATTTTTTAGATTTTGATATGTATGAAAAAGAGATTGAGGAAATAAAAGACCATTACTATGAATTAGAAGAAACAGAGTTCTCAAAAGAAGCATTAGCTCCATACTTGGTTGATTGGTATGACCATATTAAAGAGGTTAAATCAATGGTAAGTGAAGATGAGACTAAAGAATTAGAAAAGGAAAAAGAAATATTAGAAGAAGATATTAATAATCTAAAGAAAGAAAAAGAACTCAAACAAAAATCAGAAGAAGAACAGATTAACACAAAGAAAGAAGAATTTCTAGAAGAACACGAAGGCAGATTACATATAGAAGCAACAGATTTAACTGATGAAGAAAGAGAATGGCTAGAAGATGAAGGTTACAAAAGTACTCATCAATGGTGTATTCATAACAAGGAATCAAGAGAATTCATGGTAAAGCCAAGACACAATGAAAGCCTTTCACATGCATATTTGATAGGAGCAATCTATGACTACATTAAAGATGAGGGGCTTGACAATGATGTACAAATGTATGAAACAAAAATGCCAGATATTGTCTTTTCTTATGGAGGCTTTAAATGGGCTATTGAAGTAGAAACAGGAAAAGTCCATGCTAAGAGCAAGAAACAGTTAATGGAGAAAGTAAAAATGCTAAACAAAAACTATCCTCAAAAAGGATGGTTTTTTGTAGTGACCAACAAAAACCTTCTTGCTAAATATAGAAAGTTTGGAGATGCAATAGACAGAAGCAATGTCATAGATAAACTTGAAGGAATCTTCTATCCAGATGGTTACCCTGAAGAAGAATAGAGCCCACCCCTCTCAAAAAGGGGTGGCTAAATAGTTGCCTAAAATCCATAAAAATCTCCACCCTAAAATTAATAGGGTGGAGCCTATGTTTCTCGACTATAAAACCACTAAAAAGAACTCAAAATCTCCACCCATATATTATAATGTATACTTATATCATTATAATACTTGTATTTACTTTTACTTTCTTTTGTTTTTTACGCGGGCGGGCGAGGGTTGAGTTATTGTCCAATGATAATTACCAAATCATAATTAGAAAAACTTTTAAAGATTTTAAACATACTTTAATCTATGAAAAAATTGGTGATAATATCTATATTAATAATATTATTATGTTCAACGATTGTTTCTGCATCATTTTGGGAATTTTTAACAGGGAATGCCAATTTTAATTTTAATACACAAGAAAAGGAAACAAAACCTCAATTATTTGAAAAACTTAATACTCTATTCAAAAAAGGAATTCCTAAACTAGTGAATCTGCCAGTAACTCTACCTTCACAAGAAAATATAGCTGTTATTAGTCCTAAATGTGTGAATAAGCAAGTAACTCATAATAGTCTCGGAGATATACAACCAGATATATATGGAGATTATGTTGTTTGGATAGGGGATGATGGAAATGACTTTGAAATTTATTTTTATGGTGGGGAGGAAACTTCTATCTCTCAATTAACAAATAATAACTATAACGAAGGAAACCCAAGAATATATGGAAATTTTATTGTGTGGTATGGAGATGATGGCCAAGACTTAGAAATCTATCTTTATGATATTAATAGTGGGATAACAACCCAATTAACAAATAACCAAAATATTGATGATGATTCTAATAAAATTTATGGAAAAAATATTGTATGGCAAAGTTTTGATGGTTATAATTATGAACTTTCAGTCTACAATATAAATACAAATATAAAAAATACAATCCCTATCACACAAAGAGCAATGGAAATTGAAGTAGATGAAGACTATATAACTTGGGAAAGTAACCAAGAAATATTTATGTATGACATCAATACAAAAACAATTACTCAAATAACAAATAATAATGTATGGGATAAATCTCCAAGAATATCAGGAAACAAAATTGTTTGGACTTATTATGATCTCAACTCTCATATATTTGATATTTATTTATATGATATTTTTACAGGAGTTACTTCTCCAGTAACACAAGATTCTAAGTATGATGATTCACCACAAATTTATAATAATACTGTTGTTTGGGTAAAAAACGACGGTACAGACTCTGAAATTTATTCTTATAATTCTAATACTAGTCTTACTCAAGTTATAACAAATAATTCTGTACAAGATAGAAATCCGAATGTTTATGGAGACTATATCGCATGGAGTAGTTATGATGGTCACGATTTTGAAATTTTCTTATATGATATTAAAGATGGATCAACTACACAAATTACTAATGAATCAATAACTCATTTTTTCAAAAAAATACAAGGCAATAATCTAGTTTGGTATGGAAGAACTGGACCTTATAATTCTGATTATGAAATATTTATGGCTAAATGTTAAAAAACAAAAAAAAATTAACAAGAAATAGTTATTGTAGCACTACATTCACTTGTTTGTGTTCTATAAAAAGCTTTGTTCAATGTAATTTCCACACCATCTAAAGTTTCTGTATCTCCTTCATTGAATATCGCTCCATCTTCTCCTACATAAATAACTGCTTTTCCACTTGTTACTTCTTCTAAAGTTACTTCATATCCATCATAAAGAACAGTCTCTTTTATGTAAAAGAAAACCTCTTCTCCACAATTAACAGTTTCTGTATCTTCATTTGCTTCAGATTCTATTTCTAGTATATTTTCTATTTTAGTTGGTGTACCAGCATTTTCAACACAATCAATTAACAAATTAGCCCCATTTTCTGTTTCATCAGTTCTAACAAATGTTTTATCTAGTGTGATGGTCAAATCGTCAATTGTTGCTTTTTGATTCAAACTGATTGTTTCAGTAACACCATTAACCTCAATTGTTGCAGAATTAGAATCGATTTCTAAAAGCTGTATTGACTCTTCAGCATATTCATAGATTTCATTGACCATTAAAAAAAGACTTTCTGTACATTCAGATTCTACCTGATCTATTACTTTCTCATTCAAAGCAAACTCCCCAGGTTCTAAAACTCCTTGGTCTGTAGCCCCTTCCCCAGAAACCTGATCTACAAGACTTTCATCCAATACTGGTTCTCCTGGTTTCAATATTTCTTGTTGTTCTGGTTCTTCTGAGCCTCTAAGAAAACCAAATAATTTTGCAAAGAAACCTTCTTCACTTTGCTCTGGTTCTACCTGACTAGAACGCTTAAAAATATCAAAAAAACCAGCACTAACTACACTTGTAGTCAATATGGCTAGAACAAAGAAAACCATCAAAAATTTTAATCCTTTTTTCATAATAATCATCCTCCTTTTTAAAAATTAGTTTATAATAAGATTTTTTATTATATATAATTATCTGTTCTATTTTTCTATAATCAATAATGTTATTCACTCAATATATCAGCTATCTTGTTCACAAACTTCCTAGCATCATCCAAAGTAATCTCAGCTAAATGTTTCTCAAAGGAAATACTCCCAGAATAATTAGCTCTCTGTCTCCTTTCCTTAGCTCTTCCCATTTCCTTAATCTCTTCCTCACTTAAAGTAAGAACATCAGATAATTTCTCAATATCTTCTTTCTCTAATGTTTTCCCTAAACATTCCTTACAAAGAACACAAATAGTTGCTAAATGAGTATCAGCCTTATATCCAATACTATAAAGCAAAGCCATAGCAGAATGATACATAGAATAATAAGAAATAACAATCACCCAATCATAATAAGTCTCACTTTCAATCCTCTTAGTAATCTTACCCTGATTTTTAATTGTAAAATTTGCAAAGTCTAAATTATGATATGACTTATCAATATGTATCTTAGCAATTCTTGGAGCAATTCCAATCTTTTTAATCATCCCTTTCTTCTTATAACTTTGAAAAGCCTTATTCAATGATTCCTTATTATCAAGCCAGATTTGCCATTTCTTTCTCATACTATCACACTCCTAAAAAATAGCTCTGCTCCTTTTAATATGATATGGTTCTCTATTACTTCCTTGACTAGTTCATTTTTTGCCTTAAACTCATCTAATCTCATCAGATGAGGATTTATCTGTAAACCTGTTCTCCCATTAACCAAATCAATTATATCCTCAACTTTTTTTATCTCAGATTTAGAAAAACTCTCCTTGACTAACAACAAATCAACATCAGATGTTTTTGTAGTATAATTCTTTGCATAAGAGCCAAATACCAAAGAAATTAAAGGATCATCATATCTCTCCTTAATCATTTCCAATGCTCTCTTTATAGTTTTATATTTCTTAAGAAACTTCATAGTCTTATCATACTCAACAATGCTTAGAACAGAAAATGTAGCTTCATCCTTCCTTAAATAATAATACTTAATATTTGCCTCTTCCTTGACTTCCAAAACATTACTTTCAGTTAATTTCCTTAAAACTCTCATTGTTCTTGGTCTAGTAATCTTAGTTTTCTTTGATATTTCAGCAAAATAATGTCTATCCAAATCTAAGAACAAAGACAATATCTTTAATTCTGCTTCATCCATTAGTGTATGATTATCGTACATAAGTGTATGATTATCGTACATATATTTAAATCTTTCCATTTTCCCAAGTAAAACTGCCCTCCAAAACTCCTAATTTATCTCTATATTCGTCCGAAGACAACTCTCCATTTGCATACTTTAACTGTAATAGTTGCACAGGATCAAATACAGCCCCATATTCAGCCTTTTTACTCTTCTGACCAAAAGCACCATTAATTTTATTCTGCAAATCTTTCTGGCTAATATGGGCATAAATTTGGGTCGTGTGTATATCCGAGTGCCCTAATGCTCTCTGAACATAGTATAAATCAACTCCTTTTTCAAGCAAAAAGGTTGCATAAGTATGACGCAGAGTATGAAAGCTGTAAGCATACCTTTGTTGCCCTACTGAAGTCTTAAACGTCTTAATACTCAAACCAGCTTTCTTCAAATATCTTCTAAATCTTATTGATAATTGACCACCAGACTGCTGATCCTTATAAACAGCAGGAACAACCAATTCAGATTCATTCAATCTAAACCATTTCTCTAAAATAGGTTTTAATTTCTCGGGCAACATTACATATCTGTCCTTACTTCCTTTTCCCTGAACAACTTTAATCTTCATACTTTCAAAGTCAATGTCTCTCTTTTTTACTGCACAAACCTCACTTACTCTTAAACCACAACACAAAGCAAGTAGAGAACCAATAAATATATCTGTTTCCTCAATACAGCTAAACAATTGCAACAACTGTTTCTTGTTAAACACATTAGGCAACTTTCTACCTTTTTCCTTTACTTTTCTTATATTCATCTTACATACCCTTTATTAATTTCAATCCTAATTCTCTAATATCCTGTTGTAGAACTGTATCTGTTTCATTTCTCCTCTCAAGAAATAATTTCGAAGCCTTCTTCTGACTTAAGAAGTGATTCCTCAACTGAAACTTAATCTCCTCTGGAACTCTTTCAAGCAAAGCCCATCTATACACAGTATAAGGATTGTAAGAATTTTCAATTAATAATTCATACAAATTTCTCTCGTGTCCTAATAGAATTTTTCCCTTTTTGTTGTAATGATAAGTTCCCAATCTTCCCAGTGAAACACAAAGATTACGAATATCAAAACTCGGAATCTTATCCCCAACTAATGTTTTTACTTTATCTAACTCTCTAAAAATGTTTTTCTGAACTCTTGGCATTTTTAACGAACCTCCTTTTTCATGCTCGTCTGAAAAGCCAAAATTTACAAGAATTAATTGCTCTGTCTCAAAAATTCGCAGTTTATAAACCTTTCCATTTGTTACTACTATTAAGTACTATCCACCTTTAGGTGGGAGTCTAAGGACTAGACCTTATGAAAGAATAGCGTCCTTTCTACTATTTGTTTTGGTTAAAAGAAAAAAAATAATGAAAACCATACAAGGCAGAGTTTAAAATAGATTAAACTATTGGAAACTGCATGCTGAATACCTCGCCGAAGCTTGGTACTTACACACCAGTCCCATCAAACCCCTGTTTTGGGGGTGTTCTTGGTCTCTTTTTGCGGTGTCTTTCGTGCTTAGATGCTTTCAGCACTTATGATTTGCTGCGTAGCTGCCCTGCCTACCTTGTCAGATAACAGGTACACCAGAGGCCACGAACCTCTGTTCCTCTCGTACTAAGAGATCCTTCCACTCAGACCTTTAACACTTCTAGTAGATATCATACAAACTGTCTCGCAACGTTCTTAACCCAGCTCACGAACCGCT
>CAZAKS010000013.1:0-13779 GCA_964485975.1 Candidatus Woesearchaeota archaeon | reverse complement strand
TAAGAACAAAAAACTAACATTTCCTTATAAAACTATGGGCCTCTCCTTTGATCAAACTCTGAAATTTACCCATAAATTAAAGTTCCAATAACAACCAAAGCATTCAATATTACAAACCCAGAATAAACCACAATAAGCCTTCTGTCTTTATGTAAAATCCCATAAAATATCCACAAAGCACCAAGGAGAGTATATGCGAGCCAAGATAAAAAAGAAACACCACTTGCATTTTGATTCAACCATATTTTTAAAACTTGGGGCAAAGTCATAATCCAACCAAAAATACCCCCTGCAATAACTAACTTATCAACATAATAAATTAATTTAGATTTAGATTTCTTTCTTCTATTCTTATGATGATGATGTAAAACATGAGATTCATGAACCATAAAATAATATAAACCAAACTTAACTTATAAAACTATTGTCCTCTCCTTTGATCAAACTTTGAAAAAGTTTGGACTAAAACCACTTCTTCAAACTCTCTTTTTCTTTCTTTTGTAATTTCTCCAGTGTATTATCCACTCTAGTCTCTGTAAAATCATGTCTCTCAATAAGAATCTCCTTCACTCTATCCACATCCAATTCTCCAAACTTCAAATTAACATCACTAACTGGAATATTCTTAAAAGTATCAAATATAACTTTCCAATCAAAATTACATTCTAACTCATCAAATATTAAATCTGGTTTCTTTCCAGATTGTATCAACTTCAAAGCTTTCTTAGGACCAATTCCCTTAATTCCTCCAGGATTATAATCAGTACCAACCAATATTGCCCAAAGTATTAATTCCTCTTGGTTCAACTCTAAACTATCTAATACCTGTTTCAATTCAATCAAATAAGGAGATATCAAAACATACCTACCACCAGAAACCTTTCTTTTTTGTGATAAAGTCAAATTCTGTATTAGTTTTGGTCCACCAAATAACAAAGTATCATAATCTTGACTCCCTACAGCATAAACCTTTTTCTTCTTACACATATAAGCACACTGAGCCTCAGCCTCAGATGGAGCCTGAACAGTAGGTAATCCCATTGCTTCTAATAATTCCCTTGCCTCATCAAACATCTCTTGATTCATTCCAGTAAATTGCTTAGAATAAAATTCCATCAAACTATCATCTTCCTTAGCTGCAGCTTCCATATACTTCTCTTTAGCCTTCTCTTTATTCTCTCTTCTCTTCTGTTGTGTTAAAGCCTTCAACTGTGGTGGTTCCCCATCAAAAACAAACACAGGTTTTATTCCCTTTTGAACCATATTTGGAACCCGAGAAAATAAACCTACTAAATGAGAAGTAACCTTCCCTTCTTTATTCATCAAAGGAGTACCATCTTGCTGTCTAATAGACGAAGCAAACTGGTATAATACATTAGAAGCATCAATAGCAAGAGTCTTCCCTTGCAAAGAATCCCATTTTACATCTTTTTTCTCAACTAAATCCCCTAATTTAATTCCCATCACAGAAAAAACAAATTAAAAATATAAAAAGCTTTTGTATATTATTTCTTCTTTTTTGCTACACCTTTCAACTTAACAATCCCCTGCAAAGGTATAGCCACATTCTTCGTACTAACTCCTTGTCTTTGCATTTTATTGTTATGTCTAGAAACCAACCTTCCTATCTCCTTATGTCTAGCCTCTGTAATAATAGAACCCTCTTCTGCCCTTAAGGCCTCATAACCATTCCAAAATTCCTCGAAGTAAACAAACCACTTTAACTCTTCACACTGTTTTACACCATTCCTAACAGTAGACATAATCCCTCTCCAATCTTGAACAAGAACCAACTCAAAATCAGTTAATCCCTCAATTCTAACTCTATAGGGGGGATACTTAGAAACAACAACCATCTTTTTTCTAGTCTTAAGATCTTTATATTGTGGATTCCTATCTATCTTCAAAGTCCTAACAGCCCCGGAAGTATCAACCACCCTAACAGCTCCAGGAGCAATCTGTCTTTTTCTACGCTGTCTAGGAGCAGGCTCTTGTTTCCCACCCCCTAAAAGATCAGTAAAAAAATCAACTATTCCCATTTTATTAAATACAAACAATAAAACTTTATAAACATTTCCAAACACAGAAACATAAAAGATGGTGATAAAACAAGTTTCTTTCAAACATGGTTGGTTCTACTACTATAGGGTCCATGAACCAAAAACAAAACAACTATGTGAAACATTCCCAGAACTTATCTCCTACCTCTATGACACCTTTGATAACTGTCCTGACGATTATTTCCAAGTAGAACCTAGATCTTCACATCTAAAATTCCCATTAAATCAATTAAACCTAACAGATGTAAACAATCATGAAGTTTGCAATCTAACAAAACTAGGATTAGATAAAAACTCAGAAAGATACAAATCAAACCACTCAAAAGTACAGATGTTCATGCTAGAAAATGACACAAACACAATAGCAATAGAAGTTCCACTCTGGCTACAACCAGAAGAATTAGATATCTACAAAAACCTATTCAATTCAGAAAACCCCTTAACTGGACACATAGACCTTGTTAGAATAGAAAATGACAAAATCTGGATCTGGGATTACAAACCTAATGCATCAAAAGAAAAATATGCATCTACACAAGTCTATTTCTATGCCTATATGCTATCCAAAAGAACAGGTATACCTTTAGAAAAGTTCATGTGTGGATATTTTGATTCAGCAAATTGTTATATTTTCAAACCAGAAAATTATCATTTAGAAAGTAATCAAAAATTAGTAAACCTTAAATAAACTTTTATTAATTCTTTACAATATGAAGATATTTAGAAAAAAACAAGGAATAACAAGGAAGATTAGTCCAAGTTACAAAGTAACAAACTATCTAACAAATAAAACTAGTAAAAATATAAGTTGTGCAATTAGCAAAGCAAAAAACCATTCAGAAATAACTAAAACTAATGAAAGTGACAGAGTATATTACATTTTAAAAGGAAAACTTTTAATCACAGTAGATAATAAAAAAATTAAGATCAACGAAGGTGATATGATTTTTATTCCAAAAAATACAGAGTATCAATTTGGAGGAACCTTTAAAGCAGTTTTAATTAACTCTCCAGCATTTAAGAAATCTTAATAATCTCTCAAAACTCTCTGTTTTTTAGCGCACAAAGGAATTAAAAATTTCAACATATCTAAAATAGAATCTTTAGGCCCAATAGACAACAAATTACACCCCCATTTATTATATTGTTTTAGTTTCTTATTTTTTCTCTTATTGTAAGTATCAAACCTCTCCAACCCCCAATATTCAATATACAAATCAATTTCAGGAATATAAAAATCAAAGGAATAAGGCAGTCCTTCTACCAAAATCCCATTTGTTTCGTGTTCTATCCCATTATCAAATAAAAAATTGTCAATTTTAACTTCATATTGACTTCTAACTTTATGTCCATCTTTACAAAAAATAAGTCCAGAAAATCCAAAAGCAGAATTTCTCCTTTTAACATCCCACCTTTCCAAATAATTTAATATTGAAACATTTGAAACATTATATTTTTCAGCAAGATAATTTGAAGAATATCCTTGCATATATGAGATTATAATCTCTTCCTTAAATCTATCTAAATTTAAAAATCTAGGATTATCTTTCCCTAAAAACCCCCCTTTTCTACTATCTGACATTCTTTTTTTTGATTCAAAACTATGTTTTTTTCCATAAAATGGATTTTTATCTCCTCTCAGTTTCTTACTTATTTTTTCTTTAACACATTCTGGAGTTTTAATCCCTTTATTCCAAGGTATTCTTCCAATCAATGCTTTTCTAATATTTTCTTTTTGTTCATCTGACATTTTCCAACCCTTTTTAGATTTGCTTAAAGATTTAGAATATTTTTTAACCCTTTCATCAGTCTCTTTTGTTAAACCTTTGTTCCAAGCAACCTGTAAACCTTTCTTACCCTTATTCCATGGAATTCTTTTCATAATAAATTAAATAATAAGTTAATTAAAAAAGATTAACCAAAAATTTCCGAAAAATTTTCAGAAATTAAATAAAGATTTTTGGTCAAACAAAATATCATTAAATTCTTTGTCTAAAAATACCAAAACAGAATCAGCAAGAGGTTTAATCTGTTTTTTAATATAATGATTATAATCCGCTTTATGAACCACAAACTCTACTGGTTCAGGGCCATCTTCAGTCATAATATATCTAATTTTACGGGGCAAAGAACCCCCCTTTTTCAACAGCTTCTTAGCTGCTTTTTTATGGGGAGTTTCAACTTTATATTCATCTAAGTTTTTCCTTAAACTTTTAGTATAAATCAATTGATCATCAAACTTACCCTTCTTCAACTTAGCAACAAAATTAGTAACAAATTCCTTAACATTCTCTCCTTTAAACACCCTATTCAACAACTCCACTTGAAACCTCTTAGCCAAAGGTGTCCAATCCCCCCTAACTGCTTCCATTCCAGTAATCTCTAACTCATCATTAACTAAACCAGCATACCTTTTCTTAGCTCCCCCTTCTCTACCTCTTAATTTAGGCATTAAAAACTTAGTATAACATTTCTCATACTCCAACTCCAAATAACTATCCACCTTAAACTCTTTTTTAATAAATTCATCATAAAACTCATTCATCTCTTTCTCTAATTTCCTTCCCAACTTAGCAGCATCCTTCTCCTTCTTCATCCCAGAAATAACAAAACAAGAATCAGTATCTGAATATATTACTTCATATCCTCTCTTCTTTAACTCATCAGCAGTCTTCTTAATAAAAAACTGTGCAAAAGAAGTAATTGCATTAGCCATATCCAAATTAAAAAATCTACAATTAGGAGAAGCAAACACCCCAAAAAAAGAATTCATCAAGATCTTTACAGCATATCTACCAATCTCATCTTTATTCTTCCTATACTCTTCCCTAACCTTCAACAACTTTTCAATAATCTCTGGCATAATACTTCTTTCTGAAGAAAAAATAGCACCATTAGGAGCCTTAATTCCTTTCTTACCAAAAGCAAGAGGATCAATATTAAAAGTCCTCATTAAAGAAGGATACAAAGACTTAAAATCCAACACAATTATATTATCATAAATCCCAGTTTTAGGATCCATAACATACCCCCCCTTAATTCTCTCTTCTTTTTCAACATAAACCAAAGAAGAAACAACATATCCTTTCTTCCTCAACCTTTTCAAATAAACAGAATCCAAAGAAGCAATACTACCTCCAACTTCAGTCATCAACAATCCAGTCAACTCACTTCTTTTAACAGTTAAATCTAATATCCCAGACTTATCTAAAATATCAACAACCAACTGGGAATCCTTAAGATTATAATCAACTAATTTTTGAGTATCATTCTCATACAATTCAGTAATCTCTTTACCTTTATCATTAAACTCAACTAATTTCTTCTCCCCTAAAAAATGTTGGGCAGCAGTATCTAATTTATAATCAGTTAACTTAACAAAACTTCTTTTCAAAAGATCCATAGTATCAATAACCTGTCTACCTGTTGATTTCATAGTAGAACTATCAAAAAAACCTTTCTTAATCACTAACCTAGATGGAGAATTATCCTTACCAAAAGCAAACGCAATTTCATGTTTCTTACACCTATTTCTAATAACTTTTAAATCAAAATCAAGTAAATTCCATCCAGTAATCACATCTGGATCCAAATCATAAAGTAAAGTAAAGAATTTTTCCAATAAATCTTCTTCATTCCTACAATTAACAGCCCTTTTTAACTTTTTATCACTAACAACTAAAACTTTTTTATAATCCCCACAAACAACAGAAACAGAATAAATCTTAGTAGCTTTAGGATTAGTCTCTATATCCATAGAGAATACTTTCAAATCTACCTTCCCATTTCCATTTTTCAATTCAGGTTCTCTATAAAATCTATCTACTCCTTCACTATAATCATGATCTCCATCAATCTCAACATAACCTTGAATACCTCTATCCATCAAAAATCTTCTAACAAATCGTATATCTGCTTCATAAGTTTTAATCGCTTCTTCTTCAAAACTCTTCCTCAACTCTGGAACATCTTTAGGTATATCTAATACAATCTTAACAACTTCCTCTTCATCAAAAGTCTTATACTCTACTTCTTCATATTCAAAATTCTCAACTTTCAAAGCTCTCTTCAAATCTTTCTTCAAAATAAAAAAATAAGGTCTAATATAATTAACAGTTAAGAAACTTTCACCATTCTCCAACCTACCAAAAAGACAAACATAGGCCCTTCCATCCATTATCCTATAAGTTGCATCAACAATAAATCCAATCATAATTAAGAATAATAATACCCACTTTATAAAACTTATTTCAAAAGCTTTAAATATTTAATTCTCCCAATAAATAATATGAAAAAAGGGGTAAAGAAGAAGAAAGGACATCCCATTATTATAAAAGAACTCACATTCGGCCAAAAAGCAGCCGATAAAGTTACTACTTTCTGTGGTTCTTGGGCATTTATTCTCTCTGTAATAGGTTTAATTGTTATTTGGATCATCTTAAACTCTTTAGCATTCATCAACCATTGGGATCCTTGGCCTTTCATAATCTTAAACCTAACTCTTTCCTGTTTAGCAGCATTACAAGCTCCAATAATACTAATGAGTCAAAACAGACAAGCAGAAAGAGATAGAATACAAGTAAAATATGACTATACTGTAGACAGAAAAGCAGAAAGAGGAATAAGACAACTACTAAAAGATGTTGCAACAATGAAGAAGTATATGTATGAAAACAAAAAACTTACTGCACCCAAAAAATTAAAAACAAAGAAATAATTCTCAACCCATGGAAGAATGGATTAAAGCTGGAAAAATTGGAGCAGAAATTCTAACATTTGCAAAATCCCAAGCAAAACCAGGAATACTATTGCTAGATCTAGCTGAAAAAATAGATAAAAAAATTCTAGAACTAGGTGCAAAACCTGCCTTTCCCATAAACTTATCCATTAACCATATGGCTGCACATTATACTCCAATAAAAGAAGATAAAACAATCCTAAATGAAACAGACATTCTAAAAATAGATATGGGTGCCCATATTGATGGTTACATCTCAGATACAGCCCTAACAATTGGCCCAAATAAAGAATTAATCAAAGCTTCAGAAGAAGCACTAAAAGAAGCAATCAAATTCGCACGTCCAGGTGTACAAATAAGAAAAATTGGAGCAGTTGTCCAAGATGTTATTACCTCTTACAATTTCTCACCAATAAAAAATCTTTCAGGTCATCAAATAAAGAGATATGATCTCCATGCAGGTGTAACAATTCCAAATTATGATAATGGAAATAAAGCTGAACTAGAAGAAGGGATGGTTATTGCAATAGAACCTTTTGCAACAGAGGGAAAAGGAAAAGTAGGAGAGGGTAAACCCTCCTCAATCTACAGACTAATAAAGAAAAAACCATTAAGAGACCCAACCTCAAAAAAAATATTAAACCATATAGAAAAAGAATACTCCACTTTACCTTTCTGTAAAAGATGGTTACAAAATAAATTCCCACAATCAGCATTCACATTAAAAATCTTGGAAAATCAAGGAATAATAAAACAATACTGTCAACTTCCAGAAGCATCAAAAGGATTAGTATCTCAAGCAGAACACACTGTCCTTGTTAAAGACAAACCAGTAATTCTAACAAAAAGAAATTAAAGTTTATTTGCTTCTAACACATACCATTTTAACAAATCCAGATAAATAACATTATCTAAATTATCAATCTCTTCAAAATTCACCCAAATAAATTCAGAATGTTCAGAAGAAAGTTCTACTTCAGAAGTATTAGACTCAGCGAGAAAAACGTGGGTTCTTGTCTTAATTCCTTTTTTCTCAAGCTCTAAAAATTTCAACTCTGTAAGAATTTTACAATTAATTCCAGTTTCTTCTTTTACTTCTCTAATTGCTGCATCTTGAGGCTTTTCATTTTCAAAAATCCTTCCCCCAGAAACTTCCCAACCATTATTATGCTCTTCAAAAATATCTTTTATTTTTCTTAAAAGCAAATACTTCCCCTCAAATCTCACCAAAACCTTTGTCTGATATATAGTTTTCATCCAAAATAATTTTCCTTAATTGCTGCACCTCTCGCAGTTCTAATATAGCTCTCTTCAATAGCTTTATACTTCTTAACATCTTCCTGTCTAATTGAAGGTTTAATCTTACCAATAGCTTCCTCAAGATGTTTCATACCAATCTCTTTAGCATTCAAATTCTCTCTCAAAGCCAACATACCTGCCTCTCTTGCAACTCCCTCAATATCACTACCAACATAATTATCCATCTTAGCAACTAATGATTTAAGACTAACATCTTTAGCAAGTGGCATTCCTTTAGTATGAATCTTAAAAATTTCCTCTCTTGATTTTTCATCTGGAACTGGCGTAAATATAATCCTATCAAACCTTCCAGGTCTCAATAATGCAGGGTCTACAATATCTGGCCTATTAGTTGCAGCAATTACAACCACATCATTTAACTCTTCCAAACCATCAATCTCAGTTAACAAAGTATTAACCATTCTCTCTGTAACATTATTTCCCATACTATTCCCTCTTCTTGAAGCAATAGCATCTATCTCATCAAAAAAGATAATTGTGGGTGCACTCATCCTAGCTTTCTTAAAAATTTCCCTAATTCCTTTTTCAGATTCTCCAACCCATTTATTCAACAACTCTGGCCCTTTAACTAAAATAAAATTAGCCTCTGATTCTGACGCTACAGCCTTAGCCAAAAGAGTCTTACCACAACCTGGAGGACCATACATCAAAACTCCTTTTGGAGGTCTAATTCCCATCCTTCTAAATCTAGTAGTATATTTCAAAGGCCACTCAACAGCTTCCTTCAACTCCTGTTTCAAATCTTCCAACCCACCAATATCTTTCCAAGAAACAGATGGAATCTCAACTAAAACTTCTCTCATAGCTGAAGGAGTAACAACTTTCATTGCAGCCTCAAAATCTTTCTCAGTAATTATCAAATTCTCTAATATTTTCTTATCAATCACACTATTCTCTTTCAAATTAAAATCAGGTAACAATCTCCTAATAACATTCATTGCAGCTTCTTTACATAATGCAGCCAAATCAGCACCAACAAAACCATGAGTCTTATCAGCCCATTTCTTCAAAGTCACCTCTTTCAAAGGCATATTTCTAGTATGAATTTTTAAAATACTCAACCTTCCTTTCTTTGAAGGAACACCAATAACAATTTCTCTATCAAACCTTCCAGGTCTTCTTAAGGCCGGATCAATAGCATTAGGCCTATTAGTTGCAGCAATTACAACAACCTTTCCTCTTGTCTTCATTCCATCCATTGTTGCTAACAACTGAGCAACTATCCTCTTCTCAACCTCACCATAACTCTCCTCTCTTTTAGAAGCAATAGCATCTATCTCGTCGATAAAAACAATTGAAGGAGCTTTTTTCTCAGCATCCTCAAAAATCTGTCTTATTTTTTTCTCAGCCTCACCAACAAACTTTGAAACAACTTCAGGACCATTAATTAAAACAAAATTAGAATCACTCTCATTAGCAACAGCTCTAGCTAAAAGTGTCTTTCCAGTTCCAGGAGAACCATGTAATAAAACCCCCTTAGGTGGTTCAACTCCAAGTCTCTCAAACAACTCAGGATGTTTCAAAGGTAACTCTACCATCTCTCTAACTTTTTTTATCTCTTCTTCCAACCCACCAATATCTTCATAAGTAACATCCGGAACTCTCTCCTCAACAATCTCCACAGGTTTAGAACTAACTTTAATATCTGTTGCCTCAGTTATAATAACAGCTTGATTAGGCTTTGAATCAGCAACAATAAATCTCAATCCAGCCAAACCAAAACTTCCCATGAAATTATCATCAAACATTTGAAACATATCATCAGAAAAAGGACTATCCATCATAGCCTCCCTTCTCCTAGTAGTTCCCCCCAAAGTCAAAATATCTCCTTTTACAACCGCTCTACCTAACAAACTTCTCTTAAATATAACTGGATCAATCTTAACTCTAACTCCTTGTTGCGCTGGAGCAACAATTAAACTCTTGGCCTCTTTAACCTCTGCCCTACGAACACTAACCACCTCCCCAATACCAGTTTTAGCATTTCTCCTAAGAATTCCATCCATCCTAATAACAGTCTGACCAACATCAGTAGGATAGGCTCTATCTACAATACCTACAGTAGTTCTTCCACCCACAATTTCAACAATATCTCCCACTCTAACCCCAATTTCCCTCATTGTTTCCCCATCTATCCGAACTATTCCTTTATAAGCCTCCTCTTGAAGAGCCTCCATTACCTTTAATTTAACATCACTCATACCCATTTTCTTTTTAAATCCAGATTAATAAGCCTTACGGTATGGTGTTTTATAAAGGTTTAGCGGATATTTTACCACAAAACATTTAACAAATAACAACCAAAAAAGACATATGTTATCTGAATTAAATTTTCCTAATAATATTACACTAATATATGGCCCTAGTGCTTCAGGTAAAACAACACTCTGTCTCCAAAAAACAGCTGCAAATCCAGGAAAAACAATATTCATAGATACAGAAAATACCTTCACAACAAATAGACTTCTAGAAATGAATCCAAATATCAATTTAGACAATATAATCCTAATAAAAGCAACAAGCTACTCAGAACAATACAAAGCAGTAAAAAACCTTCAAAAAACAAAAAACATATCACTAATAGTAATTGACTCTTTTACAAAATACTACAGGAAAAAAGTTCAAGAAAAATTAAATGTAACACCTCCAACAATAAAACAACTACAATTCTTAAGAGAACTAAAAATACCAGTTCTACTTACTTCCCAAGTCTACTGTAAAGACAACCTATGCAAACCTTTAGCAAACCACCTTTGGAAAAATTTCTCAAAATACACTATAGAATTACAAAAAGACAATTTTGACAAAAGAACATTATTCACAAACAATCTAAAAGTAAATTTTGTAATAACTGGACAGGGCCTTACCACCCAGCAAACCAACCAACCACATTTCCAAAAAAAGTCTGAGGTTCTATAACAATCTCACCAGAATCATACAACTCTTCTATATCTCCTTCAGGATCTCCAGATTCACCCAACTCAAGCAAATCTTCTTCATCTACAATAATAATATATGAAGCATCTTCATATCCACCTTGATTAAATCCAGTAATTCTATCATCTTCAATAACAAAACCATAAACATTCTCAGTTCCATCAATCATGTTAACTTGAACATTAATCTCTGGCTCACCCAACAAAAACCTAAATACAGTTGGAATTCCACTCAAATCAACATCCTCAGCATATTCTTGAATAAAGATATAATACTCATCACATTCTTCAGCACCATAAGGACAAACATCGGCACTAACAAAAGAAAGTAACAAAATTACAAACAAACCGAATAAAATCTTTTTCATAAATACAAAAATATAAAACTAGTATATAAATCTATTTCTTCTTCTTAGCTTTTTTCTTAAAAACCTTTTTCTTCACTACCTTTTTAGCAAAATACTCTGGATGTTCCTTTCTCCAAGCCACTTTCTGAGGACAATCATGATTAATACAATAAGCCCAAGGTCTTTTTCCCTTAGAAATTAACATTACCTCTGGAAATCCACATTCCTTGCATACTTTATCTGAACTTTTAGCCAAAAATCCTCTAGGCAAAGAATGAGTTATCTTACAATCTGGATATTTGCTACAAGCAATAAAGTAACTCTTAAATCTAGGCGAATATGTAATCTTTTGCACCCCTCCGCACTTACATTTCATAACAAAACTTTCTTCTTTCTGTGTTTCCTTATAAGATTCATACAACTCCTTCCCAATCTCCTTCTCTTTCTTCTTAAATTTATCTAAAACCTTAGTTAAAAACTTCTGAGCATCATCCAAAACCTTCTTCTCCTTAACCTTACCACTTCTAATCTTTTCCATATCTTCTTCAAATCCCCTAGTTAACTCTGCATCTAAAACCTCAGAACAATATTTCTCTAAAACTCTAACTGTTTCTAAACCTAAACCAGTAACTTCAATACTTCCATTCCTTTTCAAATAATTCCTCATAAATAAATGCTCAATAATCTCAGATCTAGTTGCCTTAGTTCCTAAATTTCTTTTCTCCAATTCTTTAATTATAGAAGCAGGAGTATATCTCCTTGGAGGTTGAGTCTCTTTATCATGTAAAAACAACTTCTTAATTTTCAACTCTTGTTTTTCTTCAACATCAATAACAACCCCATCCTTTTTTACATAAGGATCATAATATTTATGCCAACCTTCATCTAAAGTTCTAGTTCCTTTACCTAAAAACTTTTCATCATTAACATTAACTTTAACATGAACAGTCTCTTTCACCGCAGCCTCAGCAAAAGTAGCCATAAATCTCTTTACAATTAAATCATAAACCTTTTTTTCTCTCCCTTCAATATCTTGTGGAACCTCTCCAGTAGGATAAATCGCGGGGTGAGCTGGATCTGTCTTCTTACCATTATTAGGTTTTAAATTACCTTTAACCAATTCATCACAAAGTGGCTTATACCATTTCTGTTTAGCCAATTTCCCTAAAATTTTCTTAAATCCTAATTTCTCTGATAATTGATTACTAGAAGTTCTAGGATATGAAATATAAGAATTAGTATAAAGCTCTTGAGCAATAGCCAAACATTCTTTAGGCTGAATTCTAAAAACTCTGTAAGCTTCCATTTGTAAAGAAGTTAAATCAAAAGGATTTGGTGGTGCTTGTTTAAACTTCTTCCTTTCTATTTTTTCAACAATTGCTTTTTTACCTTTACATTTTTTAACAATCTCTTCAGCTTTCTTTCTATCATCAAATTTCCCTTTCTCATGCCAAGCACTCAACTCCTTACAAGCCAATTCAATCTCCCAATAAGGCACAGGAACAAATTTCTTAATTTCCAGTTCTCTTTCAGCCAAAGTTTTCAAAGCAGGGCCCTGAACTCTTCCGCTTGATAACACTTTAAACACACCAGTTGCATTTTTTACTGATAATGTCAAAGCCCTAGATAAATTAATTCCAAAAAAATGATCTAAATGATGTCTAGTATCTCCAGCCATTGCTTGCCCAACATCCATATGTTTCTCTCTTTTCTCAAAAGCATCTAACAAATCTTCTTTAGTTGTTGTAGAAAACTTCATTCTCTCCGCATCATCTTTTTTACATGCATATTTAACAATATTATACCCAATAACCTCTCCCTCAACATCATAATCTGTAGCAACAACAAATTCCTTACATTCTTTAGCTAATTTCTTTATTAGATTAAGATAATTCTTTGTAAATTTAGAGCCCTTAGAAATTTTATGAGCCTCATCCCACTTAATATCAAAAACGGGATAAATCCAACCCTTTTTCTCCCTTTCAACCAAATTATACAAATGACCCACAGCACAAACAACATAAATCTTCTTTTTCTTGTAAGTTATAGCATAATAAGGAATTCTCTTCATATAGGTATTCTTCTCTACTTTCCCCTCTGCTAAAGCCTCTGCTATTTTCTTTGCAGCACTTGGTTTTTCTGCAATAATAAGTGTAGTCATCACTATCAAAAATCTTAAACCTTATTTAAAAGTTTCCAAATATAGAGCTCTAATCTATATTTTCTATTCCTTTTCTTTATAAATGAATATTGTCTATATAGTATTAAGAAAAAGGTGATCACACCTCCCCGTTTGATCCCTCATTTTATTTTTTTCTATACTTCTATGATTTTACCCTTTCTACCTACATTAATAACCTTAGTATCTCCAATCATCT
>CAZAKS010000012.1:8147-13954 GCA_964485975.1 Candidatus Woesearchaeota archaeon | reverse complement strand
AGATATAGCGTTTGCCTTCCAAAAAGATATTGAACCAGATTACAATGCACTTTGGGAAGAAGCAGAACAAAATCTATATGGAAGGGAAGCTAGAACTGAAGCAGAACAGATAGAAAATTATAATGCGGTTTCAAGTAGAAGATTTTCAAATCAACAACCTCATGAATTTAGAGAAGCAACAATAACTAACTATGAACCCAACTTAAGACAAAGAATAAGAGATTCAGTTCACTACATAACAAATCGTTAAATTTCTTTTAACATTTCTACAAATTGATTAAACTCTTTTAATTTTACAGTAAATCCTCCAGCCTTCTCATGACCTCCACCAATATAACTTTCAATTTTACCATTAAACCCATCTAGAAACTTACCTGCATCAAAATCCATCTCATCAGGAACTCTCATACTACCAATCATCTCACCATCCATCTGATTCAAAACAATTATTGGTTTATTTTTCATATTCCTAGCAGCAATAACTCCTTGAATATTATTCTCACATTGTAATATAACAATATCAAATCCATTAACTTCATTTATTTCATACTCTTTATTATAATGTTCTCTTAATTGCAATTTATAAGTTTGTAATTGCTTTGCCAATGGATGAATATTATGAATAAAAGGTTCAAAACTATCAATACATTTCAATAACTCTAAAGGAATATCTCCCTTCCAATGCATTCTTTTCCCAGTGTTCAAAGCAGAAACATATTTCTCAATCTCTAAATAATGTCCATCACCATAATAACTATTTCTTTTTATCATTAATTCTGGAATAAAGTTCATAGCATTAACATACAATTCCTTAGGAATATGATCTCTCTTACCTTGATCTCCAAAATAGCCCAATAATGTTAAAAAGATAAAATAAGGATTTGATTTATCTTTTAATAAATCTTGATATATCAATAAACTACAAGACTGCCTATGTTCATCATGCAATACATAATCACATTTATCTAAAAAATCAGCAGGATGGTGGTCAATATAAACAACTTTCTTATCAAAAATATCACCTGGCTGGATATCAACACAAATAACAACATCTACATCCCCTAAATCTTCTGGTTCGATAACAAATCTTTTACCTTTAGATATAGTTGTTAGCTCCTTTACTTCGTCCCTGATTAAATGATAGATCATTGCACCAGAAGTCACACCATCAGCATCCCAATGACAACAAAGTTGTACTCTTTTTCCTCTAACAACCTCTTTTAATTTTTCCATTTTTTAATTGAGAAAATAATACTATATAAATTCTATTGAAATTAACTTGTTAATTGTGATAAATCCATCTCTACTCTTTGAGGGAGTTCTTCTAATCTAGAACTAGCTTCAACTAATGCTTTTTCTCTTGATTGGACCATTTCCATAAGATATCTTGGAATATTAGGGATATCATTTAATGTATTAAGTAATAGTTGAATATCAAGATTGGCATCAGTTCTTATGCGGCCAGCTATCGTTTTGGCTAGATTAGGGGTGATAGTAAGATACCAAGATTTCCTGGTATCGGGTGTTTCTGTCCAACATGAAAAACGCATAAAAAAACTTCTTTCTTCTCTTTCAGGATGAACAATTTCAAATTTAAATGGATTCCAACCTTTTGCTGCTCTTTTTACTGCAGGAATTATTTTAGGTGTAGTATGAACTTCAATAGTATATCTTGATTCAGGTATACCTTCAACATTCCGGAGACAACCATATATGTTTAACTCTCTTCTCTTTAGGCCACTTACCAATCTAATACTAATACCTTCATAATTTTTAGAATAATCTCCAAGTCCATCAGCATTTAGTTCTACTGCTACATCAAATAATCTTTCCAACCCTTCCATTAAACTAGCAGTATAACTATCAAGATTAACATCTAATGCTGAAGTAGGAAAAGCTCTTTCAACTTCCCTAAAATCTTGTCTCTGTTGAATTCTTTTAAGGTTACCTTCATAATCACTAGAAATTTCTTGTAATCTTCCATAGGCACCAATAACTGCATCAACTAAGGGATTCTCTCCTTCTAAACTAACACCTAAGCTTTCTTGTAAAAAAGATCTTCTTTCAGGAGTGATATCTACTTGAAGTGTTTGCAATCCATCTAACAAATAAATTAAATCAAGAACCTCTTCTCCAGTTTCAAGAGTACTCAAATAATCAGCCAATTGATTTCTTACAGGGGCTTTCCCAACCAACCTATCCACTTCTTCAGCTCTTAAGACTCCTTGATGCTTATAAGTAGTAGTTACCATAAAATAACTTTTTAAGACTCTATTTATAAACTTATTGAACCTCTTTAAAAGCTCTCAAAGCAACCTCAATCTGCTTATCGTCAGGTTCTCTGGTTGTCATTTTCTGCAACAGAAGTCCTGGACTAATCAAAGCTAATAATACCTTATTTTTCCTATATTTACCACTTAACTTAATCAACTCATAAGCAATACCTGCAATAAAAGGTAACAAAGCCAATCTAACTAAGAATTTCAACCAAAATCCATAATCTAATGGAACAAATATGTAAACAATAATACTCAAGAATAATACAAATACAATAAAACTACTCCCACACCTAGGATGAATAGTACTAAAAGATTTAGCATTTTCTAAAGTAACATTTTTCCCATGCTCAAAAGCATTAACAACCTTATGCTCAGCACCATGATACTGAAAAACCCTTTTAACATCTGGCATAAGAGATATAACATAGATATAACCTACTAGTATTCCTAACTTAACAACTCCTTCAACAATATTAAACAAATATTTATTACCAATATCTACAAGTATATCAGCAACAAATAATGGAATAAACTTAAACAAGAACAAAGCTAATAATATTGCAAAAACAAAAGTAAACAATAAACTCCAAAACCCTAACTCTTCTTCTCCATCTTCACTAACACTAACATTTGCAGAATGATTCAAAGCTTTCATACCAAGAATTAAAGTTTCAAATAAGATTATAATCCCTCTAATCAATGGCCAGCCTAAAATTGCTTTCTTAGTCAAAGATTTAAACTTTTGATTTTTAACTTTGATCTCACCTTTTGGATTCCTAACTGCAACACTAACTCTATCCTCTGCCTTGAACATAACTCCTTCAATTACTGCCTGTCCGCCGATGTTTTTATTTTCCACCATATTAAAAATCCTATTGTTCCTAACAAAATAGCAACCAAAATAACATAAACTTGCCAATAACTCTTCTCTTCTTCAACAACATCTCTTATTTCAGCATCTTGAATCTGAACAATCTCTTCTTCTTCAGGAGGATACTCAAATTCTTCACTATCCTCAATCTCTTCACCAACATCTTCACTTTCTGCAACTATTGCAAAGTATGAAAATCCAGGTGTATTTACATCATAATAATAAGTACTATTTATCTTTTCCGTATATTCTGCTTCCAATTCTTCCCAATCCAACACATATCTAAATAACTCAATATCATTCTGACCATAACCATTATCTAAAACCCAATCCCTATCAACCTTAAAAGTAATATCTCCACTATCAATATCTTCATCTCCAAAGTTAGTTAAATCTACACTAAAATACCCATAAACCTCTCCTTCAGGATCATCTAATTCAATCTCTTCCAAATACTCAATTTTAACTTTCAAATTAGTCAATTCTTTATTTACATCAATATTCAAACTTGAAACAGGAATAACCTCATTATACAAGTTTAATTCAATTGGTTCTTCTTCAGATGCAATATCAATTAAGTAAGTAACTGAAGAGCTAGTTCCACTGCCCCCTCCTCCTCCGCCACCACCGCCACCACCGCCCCCTCCATCTCCACCAGCCGGTGCAGCAACAGGTTCAGTAATAGTAATATTTCTAATCTCAGTTCCATTAAAGTTATTAGCAATATCAGTACAATTCACAGTCCAATTATATGCTCCAGGACCAAGTGTTTTTGTAAAGAAATGATTGACAGTAAGATTGTTAATACTTGAATTAGTTTCATTTACAATTTGGTTCAATACCAAACTGCAATTAGAAATGCTATTAGAATCACTTACTGCATACTCAAAAGCATAATCTACACTGCTGGAAGTACTTGTATTACTCATATTAGGAAAAACTAAATTAACACCTGGTTTTGTTTCATCAAATATCAATGAATTATTACTTGTTGCCCAAGCACTAACTGATTGATTATTAAAACTCCAACAATTCCATGAATAACTATCCTCATAAGTAAAATTATAAGTAAAAGAGCTTGTATTCTCCACACCAGTTATATTCATACTAGCATTATAAACTAAAACACTACTATTCCATAAATTAAGAGTAACATTTGTCAATTCAAATGCCACATCACTCTGAGATGTACAATTAAATATACTACTATTAGAATTAGTATAACTTGCATTTGAAGGAGCATCCAGTGTAGTAAACATACTAATTATTTGAATAGTATTATTGCTAGAAGCATAACCTTCATTTCCATTCACATCACCAACCAAACAATTCCAGGAAAAAGTATCATAACTTAATGAAGAAACATTAAAGATAGATGAATTAAAAGTCCCAGTTAAATTTTCAGTTTTATTAAATTCTACAACACCAGAAGAGTTCCATAATCTAAAAGTTATATTATTCAATCCAAAATCAGTTGCATTACAAGAAAAAATCTGACTTGTATTACCACTAATAACTCCACTAACTGGAGATACCAAACCAACCTCTGGAGCACTAATATCAAATTCATTTAATGCACCTAAAAGACTTACTCTACCCCAAGTTGTATCATTTGCTGCATCATAAACAGGAAAACCAGTATTGTTCAAAACACTTTGAATATCAGAAACATTAGGACTTTGTGAAGACATTTCAAAATATTGATTCAAAATAGCAACAACACCTGCAACATGAGGAGTAGCCATAGAAGTTCCAGACTTTAATGTAATTCCTCCTGCATGACTCAGGGAAACAACATTTCTTCCTGGTGCCATCAAATCAGTAATGTCATTTCTTTGATAACTGCTATAAACAACATCACTCTTATCTACAGCACCAACAGCAGTAGCATTTTCAATACAAGCTGGAGTTCCAATTTGATGAGGATAGCTACTCCAGTAATTCCCTGTAGCTATAGTAACAGTTATATTTTGAGCAACAGCATCATTAATAGCTGCAGCTGCAGCACCATAAGAACCATCACAATAACCATAAAATCCTCCGCCACCCAAAGAGATTGTAATAACTGAAATATTATATGTATCAGCATTAGTAACACACCAATCAATACCTTCAGTAATATCACTCAAATAAGCACTACCTGAAGCATTAGTAACTTTAACAGCAATTATATTAACATTTGGAGCTACTCCTAACATATTTGTTCCATTAGCCCCAACAATTCCAGCAACATGAGTCCCATGACTATGATCATCCTTACCCACACTATTCTCATTTGTATTATCTGAACAACAACCACCAGAGCCATAATCAGTAACATCACAAAAACAATGTTCTGCAATTACTCTACCATTCAAATCTTCATGAGTACCATTAACTCCAGTATCAACAACACAAACTCCTTGTCCAGTACCAGTTAGATTCACACCATTAATAGTAAAAGGGTGAACTAAAGTTGCATTTATTTGAGGAACAGTATCAGCCAGCATAACACTAAGGACTTGATCATTTCTTATCTCTTCAGCCTCTTCAATCAATTCATCTAAATCTTCTTCATTAACTGCTGCAACATAGAAATCATCAATTATATGATCCAAATCAACATTAACATCTTGAGGATTCTCAATCTCAACAACAACAGAGCTCTTTTCAACAGC
>CAZAKS010000012.1:0-8132 GCA_964485975.1 Candidatus Woesearchaeota archaeon | reverse complement strand
GAATATCTACAAAGGTTTCCTCGCCTATAACTGGAATAACAATTAATAATAATATAATAAGAATTAATACTATAAATCTCCTCCCCATATATTTTAATCAACTAAATTAATATTTAATATTTTCTATTATTTAGCTAAAACAACATATTTAACAGCCCAGATTATTTTTTCATCAGATCGGTATAACCAACTTTTATATGGTTCCCCATTTGAGTTATATAATTCTAAGAAATTCTTATGCTTTTTGATAATTTTTTCATATTGATTTAAGTATAATTTAGCTTGTTTTTTATCATATTTGTTTACAACATCTAAAAAACACAAACCAATATTCATCCAGATAGTGTTTCCCTGATAATTGTTTATAATCAAATTAAGGATGCCATTAAAACGATGTCTTTTTGTAACAGTGTATTTCAATGGAAAAGGTTTATCCAGTTTATGCTTCTTAATACTTTTTAATGCTTTTTTGAACATGCTTTTATCTTTGATAACTCCACACCAAAAAGGAAAGACATTTGCATCCCCCGCAACATAATCAGTTTCTAAATCATCATCAAAATATTTTCCATTCCAGAAATTGTCAGTTAACAATTTAGTATAATTATATTTTTTAAGTGGATTTTTTAATTTTAATTTGTTTAAGTCATTAGAAAGCATTCCAACCATAGAATTATCATAGCAGGAAGATTTTCTTTGGGAATTATCTTTCATAGAGGAAAAAAACCTTTTTTTAACAAGTCCAGTCTCTTTTTCTACTACCTCCTCATAATATTGTTTAATTTGGGTTTCTAAGAACTTTTTGTATTTTTTTATAAGATCATTTGAATTAGTAATAACTAAACTCCTAATTAAAAATGGCAAGGAATCAGGTGAAATAGTAAATACATTAAATGGTTTGTCATGATGGGAGATAGTAGTAGTAATTTTGTTATGTTTATCATATACACTCAATGCATATTTCAGTGTTTTTCTAGCTTGTTTTCTGTAACCTATATTTACTAAGGCTTCAACACAAATACCAAAATCTCTTATCCAAAATGAACTAAAATGTCCTGCAGAAGTTTGCAAGAACTCTCCATTATAACAATCTTTCACAATTTGTTGACAAATTTCCTTAGAACTTCCCTTGTATTCTTGATAAGCTTTTCTTCTAAAATTTTTCTTTGCAACAAGTAAACCCTCTTTTAAATAAGTAAACATAAATTTAGAATGATTTTATTATTATTAATATTTTCTATTTAATTACACTATAATTATCAAAATGACAAGTACCATCTTCAGGATCAAAAATATCAATAATTTTGTATTTTCCTTTAGTCCACACTTTGCCACTTTCATCAAAAAAATGAGTTGCTTCTAAGATTCTAACAGAAGCTAAAGGTCTTGACAAGTTGCCTCCCCCTTTTGTCTCTACCAAAGGACTTTCAGCAACCATACAATAATGCCTTTGATCTGCTTTCAAGAAGTCATATACTCTATCTTTCTCTAAGCTCTCGGGAATACATTCTTCCTCTTTTCTTCTTCCTTCTTTGAATTCATTAATATTCCTCAAAGCCATATCTGGTGTGAATTCTACTGCAATTCCCATGATAGATTTGTAGAGATTAGAATTTAAAAAGATTTATATTTAGCCTCAACATATAAAATGCATGGATAAAAAAAGAACATTAATTATTTTTAGTTTAGCTTTTATAATTCCTATCCTACTTTTTAGGATATTTGTCTTTTTATTGTGTGCTAAAGATTTCTGTCCCATAGCACAAAATATTACTGGTTTAAGCATACACCATTTCCATTTTGGTATGTTATTACTCTTGATAGCTGTATTACTTCTAGTTTTTTTCAAAAAAAATGTTTATACTATTGGTCTTACAGGATTGGGATTAGGTATAACTCTAGATCAATTTATTCCTTCTTTGTTATTACAAACTGAAAGAGCTGAAGAAGTTGCAGTATATTTTGATAGTACTATTGGCACAATAATTCTAGTCTGCCTAGTTCTAATACTTAGTTTTATTTTTTATTATACTAAATCTAATGAAAAATAAAGTAGCGGGGGGTAGATTTGAACTACCGACCTCCGGGTTATGAGCCATCCGCAGTACTTTTTACGGCACTTCGACGGGCACTCCTGATTGGGCACCAGATCAAAATCCTTAGTCTAGTCCTGCCCCACCCCGCTATATAACCCTACTAAAAAACTCCCCATTTAAAAACCTTTCCAATAACTTTTTATAAAGAAATATCTCTCTAAAACCAATGAAAACACTATTCATACCTGCAAAAGCAAAAGCAGCAATAAATCTAAACAAGATTACTCTAAAAGGTAAGACTGGAGTTCTAACCACTGCCCAACATTTAGACAAAGTAAAAGCAATAAAAAAGAAAGATTTCACATTTTTAGGGCAAGTTCTAGGCTGTAATGCAAAAAATGCAAAAGGAAACTATGATCAGTACCTTTACATTGGATCTGGAAGATTCCACCCAATACAAATAGCACTAGAAACTGACAAACCTGTTTACACTTACAACCCTTTCACAAAAGAATTCAAAAAATTAGGTTCTATTCAAAAAATAAAAAATAAAATCAAAGGCTCATACATAAAATATCTCCATGCAAAGAAGGTTGGTGTTATTCTCTCAACAAAACCTGGGCAAAACTTTGGAAAAAACTACACTTTCCCAAAAAAGAAAGTATATTATTTCATATGTAACAACATAACTCACCAAATAGAGAACTTCCCCGACATTGATATATGGGTAAATACAGCTTGTCCAAGACTTGCATATGAGGGAGAGTTCAATGCTTCTATAATAAATTTAAATGATTTGTTATCCTTTTTAAGTAGTACCAAATAGAAAGTTATATAAACTATTTATTTTTAATTTTTTATAATGGGTACAGCATTACAAATAAGAACCTTTTCTGAGGCAGAAGTAGCTGGAATTGTTAATGAAGCAAGAGCTTTAGAGAGATGTGATTTGACTAGAGCTGCTAGACAGGAAATTTCTGATCATCTTATTGCAGAGGGAAGAGTAGGTGTAGAAGGTAATCCTCTGTCTGTTGTTTACAGAGCTGCTACAAATGTTGGAGTTGCAAAAGAGTATGTTGATTTAGCCTTACAAAATCAAAGATCTATAGAAGAACTCAGAAGATTAGAAAGAAACTTGAATAGTAAATTTACTTCTAAACAACTTCAAAGAGCATTAGATCCTTTGATAGTACAACTATTTAGAGAAGCATTACCTCAACAGTTAATTGGGGCAGATATCACTACACAAAAGAGTTGGTCAGTATTTGCATCTGAATATGGAAATGAAGAAAGGGCAGATTCTCAAATTAAGCTTTATAGAAGAGAACCCTTATTAAGAGGAAAGAGGACTTTGAGTGAATGGTTAACTAGGAGAAGATATAGAAATACAAAAATTTTGGAACTCAAAAATGATTACCACCCAACATTTGGTTCTCCTGAATTTAACTGCACTATATTTGATCCAGACTATTTAGAAGTTGTTAGAGAAGTCAAAGATAGATTTGTAGTTATTTTGAGAGAAAGGCTTTCTATACATAATACAAAATTTGAAACTAAGTTGGATTATCCTCTGGACCTAGCCATTTAAATATTTATTTACCATCAAAAACTTTATAATAAAATAATAATTTATAGAACCCATGAGATACCTATTAATCACTTTACTACTCTTAATAACTGGATGTTCCCTATTTGTAACAACAGTTCCAGTTATTATACAATTTGATTCTAGTTGTGATTATGAATCTCTTATTACAAATGAAATAAGATTAGAAATAGAAAATGATGACTTTATTCTTATAGGTACAGACCTTACTCAAGTAGAATTAGAAGAAATACAAACTAATGAATGTGTATTAAGAACTGCACACCCTTCTCAAATTCAAACTATTCTAGGTGAAATACAAAATGATTTAGATGATTCAAGAGATGAAAAGATTAGAGAATTAAAACTTCAAAGAAGCTTAGAAAGACAAGATGTATTGGATAAAGATCAATTACAAAATGAACTAGAAAGACTTCACCCAGAGGATGATTGGCCTGGAGGTATAATCGCACCCTACCAATTCTATGTAACGCCAAATACAGATGCAATACAAGATTTAGCACAATCCCTAGATGGAATTGAGGAAATATATCAAGAATCTCTCGACTGGATTTGGATTTCAGAAGAAGTCTTAAATGGAGTAGAAGAACTTTGGTTATATCCTGAAGAATTTCTAACAGAAACTCCAAACTATCCAACAAATCCAACTGGAATGATTGCAAGTGATTGTGAAGACCAAGCAAATGCATTAGCTTCAACATTAATTGCAGAAGGATATGACACAACAGAAGTTAGAGTAGTCTTAGGTTTAGTAAACTTTGAAGGTCAAATAGGTGGGCATGCATGGGTAGAGATCTATGAAGATGAAAAATGGTTTGCAATAGATCCAACAATGGGAGATTATTATGATGAAAATATAAATAAATTAATTAACGCACCATCAGTACCTTACAACTACTTCAAATATCACAACTATCCCTCACTAGAAATCTGGTACTACTATAACAATGAATATTTCTTAGATATTTCTACAATGGGTGGCAATGCTCCACCTTCTTGGAGATTCTCAGCAAGATCTTGGTTAGAAGATGACTTAAGTAACTTTAAAAATAGAATTGTCAGACAACAAAACATTTAAACAGATTACATTTTCAAACTCTAATGCCTGCAGTGACCTATATAGCAGTAACACCTACTGAGTATTTTCCTTATTTTGGTATTAAAGGAATAAACTATTCTTCAATCTTTGATGAACAAGTGGCAGGAATAGCATTAGAAGAGAAACTCCCTCTTATTGTTCTTTGTATAGGTTCTTCAACTACAGAAAAAACTGGTTTAGAAAAGTCAGTAGATTTTCTAGAAGAAATAAGGTCTGGTGCAAACAAAGATACACCTTTAGTTCTCTTAGGCAACCATCCTTCTGACTACCCTTTCAGGGATTCAACTCTAGAAACCATATGTGATAGATTAAACACAATATATGTAAACAGAGAACAAACTTCACCAGAACAATTTAAAGAATTCATTCTAACACAACTTAGAAAGCTTTAAAAAATCCCAATCCTTTCTCATTTTCATGATATCAATAGAAGAAATGTCTACATTCTGTAAGAAAAAAGGATTCATTTACAGAAGTTCAGATATTTATGGTGGTTATGCTGGATTTTTTGACTATGGTCCACTAGGTGTAGAACTCTTCAATGCAATAAAAGCTAGTTGGTGGAAATTCTTTGTTCATAATCATAGCAATATGGTTGGTATAGATGCTAGCATTATCTCACACCCAAAAACTTGGGAAGCTTCAGGGCATTTAGATTCCTTTGGAGATCTGCTATTAGTATGTTCAAAATGTAAAAGCAAGTATAGAGCAGATCATTTTATTGAAGAAAAATTAGATGTTGTTGCAGATGGAATGGAAGCAGATGCAGTAAATAAAATTATAATTGAAAAGAAACTATCCTGTCCTTTGTGTAAAGGAAAGTTCAATGAGTTAAAAGATTTTAATCTATTATTTGAAACAAGTGTGGGTGCAAGTAAGGACACTAGTAGTAAAGCCTTCTTAAGAGGAGAAACAGCCCAGGGAATATTTATGGATTTCAAACAAATAGCAGAGACATCAAGAGTAAAACTACCTTTTGGTATTGCCCAAGTTGGTAGATGTTTTAGAAATGAAATCTCACCAAGAGACTTTATATTTAGATCAAGAGAATTTCATATTGGAGAGTTTTTTATTCATCCAGATGAAAAAAAATGTCCTTCTTTAACAAAAGCCCATCTTGCTTTAAAATTAAATGTACTTGATGCTAAAACTCAAGACAAAGGAAAAAAAGATCTTAAAGAAATGACAATTAAAGAGATGTTAAAGAAAAAAATGCTAGATGAATGGCATGCTTATTGGTTAGCAGAACAATACAATTGGTTATTAAGTATTGGAATAAGCCCTAAAAGTTTGAAAGTAAGAGAACATGTTAGTAATGAATTATCTCATTATTCCTCAGCAACATTAGATATTGATTATGCTTTTCCTTTTGGTAGTAAAGAGCTATTAGGAATTGCAAACAGAGGACAATATGATCTAAATCAACATATTAAGCATAGTAAACAAAAACTAGAGTTATTCGACGAGGAATCAAAGAAAAAAGTAGTCCCAAGAGTAATTGAACCTACCTTTGGTATGGAAAGAGTATTCTTAGCAGTACTATATGAAGCTTACAAAGATGATAAGAAAAGAGGCAACATTGTTCTAAAATTAGATTCTTCATTAACTCCAATAAAATTGGGAATTTTACCTTTAGTTAATAAAAATAGGGAAAAAGCAGAAGCTATTTTTGATAAGGTAAAAACTGAGTTTGTTTCATTCTATGATAAAGCTGGTTCAGTTGGAAGAAGATATGCTCGGGCAGATGAACAAGGAGTTCCTTATTGTGTTACAGTTGATTTTGATGAAGGAGTAACTATAAGAGATAGAGATAGTACAAAACAAATTAGGATTTCTGAGGATGAGTTAATTCCAACACTGCATAAACTGTTTAATCAAGAGGTTAAATTTGAGAAAGCTGGCAAGTTAGTAAAGTAACAGAAACATTTAAAAGAACAAACTTTTTCTAATCATTCATTTGGGAGTGTAGCTCAGCCTGGGAGAGCACTAGTTTGTTTAAAACAAGGTGAAACTGAAGACCCAGTCTGTAGGGAAAAGAACATTCCTGTTTCGGCAGGCCAGAAATCTAGGTGAACCGCATAAGTAGCTGTGTGCGATCCTTAATCCGGGGTTCAAATCCCCGCACTCCCACTTTTATATTTTTCATATTTTGAAAGATGTCTATTATTTCTAAATGAAACTAGCCTCATCCATTTTTCAAGATTTTTTCTACCATTAATATGTAATCTATTTATCTTAGAAGTAAATCCTCTTTGATCCTTCACATCAACATCTAGTTGAGTATTATTTTGAATATTTTGTAGAGTCAACCATTCAGATATATTTTTTACTAAAACCTTACTTTTTAAACTTAAACTAACTCTAGGATAATAAATAAATTTTTTCTGATTTCTCTTCAGAAGGGAAAGAGAAAAATCAGTATCAGCTAAACCTTTAACAAAAGAACAGAAATATTCGTTATCTCCCTTGATCCAACTTGGGATATCAATTTGTCCCTTCTTGCCTTTTGGAAAACCAAGTTGTTCTAAATACAAGCCCAAACCCTTAGACATAATTCTTAAGTACATACTATTTTGTTTTGCCCTTATAACTAATTTAGAATTAAGGTTAAATAAATATTTAATCAAAGGCCTAACATAACCAACAAGATAATCATAATCAAGTCTTGTATCACCTGCTATCTCAAGCAAGTAAAAATAAGGAGAATAGTGATTTATATACCCGTCTCCCGCCAGAATTCCTATGAATTCAGCTAATTCTTTTGATGATTTTTTAGGTAAAATCAACCCTCTTTTTACATCAAATTTACTAAAATTTATTCTAGAAAGATCAAATTCCATTAAAAATATTAAAAGAAAAGAAGTTTAAAAGCTCTGCGCGCACATATGCCTTGTCACACTAAACCTGGCCTGCAGCACTACCTAATTGAACTAAATCATAACTCCCCAAAGGTCTTCTTTTTCTTCCTAAAGTTACTCTTTGTTCTTTTAAATCGGAAGGAGGAACATACCTCTCTTTATCAAAACAAGCGACAATATCCTCAGGAGTGCCTTCTGTTCTTAGTAACCCAGGGAAACTATGATGGAAAACAGGAATATCTCTCTGAGCAAATAATCTACTAATACTAAAATAACCTGACCTTGTAATTAAAGCTCTAATTTTAACTCCATCTAATTCAGTTTCTGCTAATTCTCTAATAGCTTCATCTCTACCAGGAACAACAACAATCTCAAGACCTCTTGTTCTTCTAGCATGGTCTTGGATAGCTTGGCCATATTCTGGATTGGGCTCTACTAACAAAACTCCATTATAACGACTTAATCTATCAATTAAACCAGGAAGTTCTCTTTTATTCCCATATCCATTAATAATTCCTGCAACTTGGGCCTCT
>CAZAKS010000011.1:9152-14614 GCA_964485975.1 Candidatus Woesearchaeota archaeon | reverse complement strand
AGGAATCACTGTCAAGAAAAATGAAAACTTTTCAGAATGGTATACTCAAGTGATCCAAAAAGCAGACCTTGCAGATTACACAGAAGTTTCTGGTTGTATTGTTTACAAACCTTATTCTTATGCAATTTGGGAAAAATTAAAAGAAGAAGTTGACAAAAGAATCAAAGCAATGGGTGTGCAAAATGCCTACTTCCCATTATTAATTCCAGAAAAACTCTTAGTAAAAGAACAAGACCATGTTGAAGGTTTTACACCAGAAGTAGCCTGGGTGACTCATGCTGGAAGCACTAAAATGGAAGAAAGGTTAGCAATTCGTCCAACTTCAGAAGCCATTATGTATGATTCTTATTCAAAATGGATTAGATCTTGGAGAGACCTTCCACTTAAAATGAACCAATGGAACAATGTAATAAGATGGGAATTTAAACATGCTGTCCCTTTCTTAAGAGGAAGAGAATTCCTTTGGAATGAAGGCCACACAGTTTTTGCAACAAAAAAAGAAGCAGAAAAAGAAACCTATGATATTCTAAACCTGTATGATGAAGTCTGTTCTGATTACTTAGCACTATATGGTTGGCAAGGTAAAAAAACAGAAAAAGAAAAATTTGCAGGAGCAGAATATACAATCTCATTAGAATTTTTCATGCCCCAAGGAAAAGCAATCCAAGGACCTGATGCACATCACGATGGAATAAACTTTGCAAAAGCTTATGATATTACTTTTATTGATAAAAATGAAAAAAAACAATATGCATTTCAAAACACTTGGGCAATAACAACAAGAATGCTTGGAGTTTTAATATATGCTCATGGAGACGATAAAGGTCTTATTCTCCCTCCAAAAATAGCTCCAATTCCAGTTGTACTAATCCCTATCCTATTCAAAGGAAAAGAAAAACCAGTTCTAAAAAAATGTAAAGAACTAATGAAAAAACTAAACAAATTCAATACTCATTTTGATGATTCAGATTATAATGCAGGATGGAAATTCAACCAGTGGGAAATGAAAGGGGTTCCAATAAGAGTAGAAATTGGTCCTAAAGATATTGAAAAAAATCAAGTAACACTAGTAAGAAGAGACACAGGTAAAAAAATACAAGTTAAAGAATCAGAAATAACAGAAAAAGTTGAAAGTCTATTAGAAGATATTCAAAAACAACTTTACAAAAAATCAAAAAAGTTCACATTAGACAACACAGTAGTGGCAAAAAACAAAACAGAACTCAAAAAAACAATAAAAAATAAAAAACTTGCAAAAGCATTCTGGTGTGAAAATAAAAAGTGTGAAGAAATGAGCAAAAACGATACGGGTGGTGCAAAAATTCTAAACATGCCATTAAAACAACCTAAAACAAAAGGCAAGTGTGTATACTGTAGAAAAGCAGGAAAGAATTTAGTTTTCATTGCCAAATCCTACTAGAAACATTTAAATATTCTTTTATTTATTAATTTTATATGGTTCTTGAATCATTAATGGGAGGTGTAGATGCAGAAGAAAAACCTTACAAGGTATTCTTGCTTGGAATTTTATACGCAACTGTTGCAATTTTTCTCTCATTATGGATTTTTAGATCAGAATCAAGCCTAGTTCTAGTTTTCTTAACAGTACTAGCTTCCTTACCATTAGTCTACGCAACATTAAGACTAGAAGCAAATAAAAGTACAAAAGAAAAAGCAGAACTAAAACTAATGAAACAACATTGGAGTGGATTAAAATTATTTATCTATCTATTCATGGGCTATGTTATTGCAATGTCAGTAGCATATATAATCCTACCAACAGCTGTAGTTGGAGATTTATTCTCAAGCCAAGTTGCAACAATACAATCAATTAACAGTGATATTGCAAATAATGGGGCAAGTGGAGGATTAACCTCAACTGATTTCTTCTCAATCATTGTAATGAACAACTTTAGAGTATTATTTTTCTGTGTATTCTTCTCATTCTTCTTTGGAGCAGGTGCAATATTCATACTCACTTGGAATGCATCAGTTATAGCGGCCGCAGTAGGATCCTATGTAAGAAATGGCCTAGCTTCATATGCCTCAGTAGTTGGATTCACCAAAATAGCCACATATTTCCAACTCTTCATATTAGGAACACTCAGATATATGACACATGGAATATTTGAAATATTAGCATACTTTGTAGGCGGCCTAGCCGGAGGCCTAATCTCTCTAGGAATATTACACTACAAGGTAAATGATGAAAAATTCAGACTCTTAATGAAAGATTCAATTGATCTAATTCTAGTAGCAATGCTAATAGTGGTGGTAGCAGGTGTTATAGAGGTCTGGATAACTCCAGCAATCTTTTAAAAAGCTTTATAAACTATAGTTTAAAAACTCTATTTTATGGTAACTACTTTAGAACATTATCTAATGCCCTCAAATGGACCAAATGGAATTAGTTATGACTGGAAGATTCCAGGAATGGGTGGAGGTGGAGGTCATCTAGGAAGGACAATTCCAGAAGCAGTAACCAGATTAGCTAAAGAAATTAGAGCAAAGGCACACCCTGGAAAAATTACAATAGCAAGATATATTATAGGTAAGGGCTATAGTGAAGCCAGAAAATTCACAGAACCCCAATTCCAAGAATTTAGAGATTTACTCTCAGAACAAGAACTACCCTATATTGTATTAGAATTCAGCAACACTGAATTAAATTTTAGATAAACTTTATAAACCAAAACCCCTTCTAAAAATATTAACAGTCAGTAAAAATGGAAATACTAAATTATGACTTTTTAATCGGAATTGCAATATGGGTTATTGCAGGTATAGCAATTGGAGTTTTACTAACTTTACAAATTAGAAAAATACAAGGTAATTTCCAATATCAAATAAGAAAATTAAGAAACTTTATGATTGGTTTATTTATATTTCTAACCATTGTTTTCATTGCCCTATGGTATATGGGTGTGATGTAAGCTCCATAAACATTTTAAATTAAATTCTCCCAAAGATAATAATGTGTGGGATTGTTGCATATTATGGACATCAAAATGGTATTTCCATATCATTAAAAGGATTAAAAAGATTAGAATACAGAGGTTATGATTCAGCAGGTCTTGCATTTCTAGAAAACAATCAAATAAGCATAATAAAAAATAAAGGAAAAATAAAAGATCTAAGTGGTTTAATCAATGGAGAAAGCTCAAATGTAGTTATTTCACAAACGCGTTGGAGCACACATGGCCAACCAAACCATATAAACGCACATCCACACTTCTCAATGGATAAATCCATAGCAATAGTTCACAATGGAATAATAGAAAACCATGCTGATCTAAAAAAAGAATTAACAGAAAAATACAACTACGAATTCAGATCAGAAACAGATTCAGAAGTAATAGCACAACTTATCCAATTCTTCTACAAAGGAAATTTTGAAGAAGCTTTCAGAAAGATGTTAAGTAAAATAGAAGGTGCCTTTGGAATAGTTGCACTACACAAAGATCACAATGAACTAATCTGTGCAAGAAAAGGTTCTCCTTTAGTATTAGGATTAGGGGAGAATGAATACTTCATTGCATCAGACCCTTCTCCCTTCTTAGACCACACTAAAAATGTAATCTACCTAGAAGAAAAACAAATGGCAATCATTTCTGAAAACCATTATGATGTAAAAGACTTCAATGGATTAAATCTTGATGTTGAAATGGAAGAAATTCCTTTTGGAATAGAAGCAATACAAAAACAAGGGTTCAAACACTTTATGTTAAAAGAAATTAATGAACAATCAAACACAATAAGAGACTGCTTTACTGGAAAACTAAGAAACATTGATGGAATTGCAATAAAACTAAAGAATAATATTCAACGAGTTATCCTAGTTGCCTGTGGAACAAGCTACCATGCAGCATTAATTGGTAAATATATTATTGAGAAAAAATCAAACATTCCAGTAATAGTAGAACATGCTTCTGAATTTAGATATAGAAAACCAATGTTGTTCCCTTCAGATCTAATTGTGGCAATATCTCAATCAGGAGAGACAGCAGATACATTAGAAGCAATCAGACTAGCAAAAAAAATAGGCTGTAATGTTGCAGGTATAGTAAATGTAACTGGAAGTTCAATTGCAAAAGAATGTGGACAAGGGATTTATTTACACGCAGGCCCAGAGATTGGTGTTGCCTCAACAAAAGCATTCACTTCACAAGTTGTTGCATTAAACTTACTTAATCTCTTCTTAAATAAAAACCCTTATTACAGATATGAAATAGCAGAAGAATTAAGGAAATTACCTCAAATAGTTGAAGAATTTCTAAAAAATGAAAAAGTAAAAGAAATAGCAGCAAAATATTTCTTTGCAAAGCATTTCTTATTCCTAGGAAGAGATATAAACTTCCCTGTTGCACTTGAAGGAGCACTAAAATTAAAAGAAATCTCTTACATTCCTTCTGAAGGCTATCCAGCTGGTGAAATGAAACATGGTCCAATTGCCCTAATTGATTCTGAAACACCCAGTATTTTTATTTTAACAAAAGATGAAGTCTATGAAAAAGTAATAAGTAACATGCATGAAGTAAAATCCAGACAAGGAAAGATTCTATGTATATGTGATCATGTAAATGAAGAGATACAACAACTCGCAGATGATATAATTTTTGTTCCTAAAGTAATTTGGGAGTTGAGTCCAATTATTAACACAATCCCTTTACAATTATTAGCCTATTATACAGCAGATCTAAACAATAGAGAGATAGATCAACCCAGAAATTTGGCAAAATCAGTTACTGTAGAGTAAGTTTTATAAACTATTTCTTAAAAACTCACTTATGGAAGTTATGTTTTACCTATATGATCCCACCAATCCTTCTGAAGTAGATACACCTACATTCAGATCACTAGTTGAAAGAGCAGAAACAGTCTTTGTTCAAATGAATCTTCCAAATGTTGAAGATATTGATGAATTAGAAGAAGGATGGAGAAGATATGTTGAAACAGGAATTTTTGAACCAGATATAATCCAACCAAGTAGAGTAGTTGACCTTGTAGCTCAAGAAATAAGAGGTACTGATAAAAAACTCACATTAGAAAGAGCTCTTATTCCAGAATATGACATAGGCTCAGGACAGGATAGATTAATGGCAGCATTTCTAATTGGGGCAACAGAAAGAGCAAAAGGAATCTTTGGTTACCATTTAGAATTAATAAATGGAGAATTAGATAAAATAAACCTTTCCACAACTCAGCAAATTATTGGTCAAGATGGTCCAGTATTAGTTATCTATGGTTATGGGAACTTAGAACTTGTAAGAGCTATAGCTGATATTAACGATGTTGAACTCAATTTCCCAGAAGCAAACTATCCTATTCCCTATATGGTTAGGGCTGCTGATGACATAACAAAATCAGAAGGAGTTGATGTAGACCTCTATCAAAGATCCCTCATTGAAAGATTAGCAAATGGTCTTGGTAGTGAAAAAGGAATCAGAGGTGTAGAGCTAGCA
>CAZAKS010000011.1:3597-9142 GCA_964485975.1 Candidatus Woesearchaeota archaeon | reverse complement strand
GCTCATGCTTATGCAAGTATTGATCATCCTCAGCTAGTAGAAAGATTCCCAGAAAGTTATCAATCAGTAAGGCAACATCTTGTTGGAATCAGAATGGGAACAATAGTAGAAGCATTTTTTACAAAAAATTATCTTCCAAATGTTGAAGAAGTCCTTGATAGAATTAGAAAAGATCCTTCACAAGGTTACACCCCTTTTGATGTTCTTAATGGTGTAAGATCACCTCAATTCATGCCACTTACAGGTGCACCAGGAGTTCATGATGTATCTCAATAGTGACAACAAATAGAAAGTTTTATAAAGTTTGGAATAAGTTTCTAAAGTATGGATAGGAGACGATTCTTAAGGAATTTATCACTTACTGCAATACTTGCAGCTGCAGCTACAACATTACCAGCAATTCCAGCAAGAGCAGGTGAATTAGATGAATACTTAGAACTTTCTTATGAAGAAGGTTGGGCAAAGATTACAGAGCAAGCTACTGAGCTAACTGATGCTAATGTTGATGAAGTTCTAGGGTATGATGGTTTGGTGTTTATTATTTCAACTCCAGAATGTTTAAATGATGATGGAGAAGAAGATATAAAATATTTCCAAGCAGCAATTTTAGAATTAATGGAAAGATATAATGGAGAAAGTGATAATAGGAGATTCTCACCAATAAAATTTGCATACTTTGATAGCTGTGATACAAATGCATCAAATCCAAGAACAGTTCAAAGAATTAATGCTAATGGAACTGATGCTATTTTCTGGTATGGTGGTCAAGAATTTACAAGAAAAGAAAAAGCACCACTTTCAGCTAATGCTGCTGAAAAATACTTAGTAGCTATGAATTTCCTATTCAGGAAAAACTTCACACAATTTGATGGAGAAACATTCTATTTAATCTCACCAGATGGAGATATTAGAAGTACTCCTGCAAAATTATAAATTCCTGAAGGAAAATTATATAAATCATTCTTACACATAATATATAGAGGTGTTATGATTGATTAAAAAATTATTTTCTATATCTATGATTATTCTAATTTTAATATTTCCAATAGTTCTAGCTGAAAATCTTCCTGAATTTGATGATGATGAAAGTGAAGTTGGACAAGATATTATTCCTGGATTTGATGATGATGAAAGTGAAGTTGGACAAGATGATGATACAGTAGCAATTGAGATAACTGAAGGAGAAGTAGAACAAAATGATCTAGCACAAGTAAACATAGAAATGGTTGATGATGAAATCACCACAGGAGACTCAACAGCAGATGTAACCTTCGAAGGAACAACCTCACCTGGATACACTTGGAACACCCCTTTAGGATCTTTTAGTGACTTCCAACTAACAGATGCCCTATTCTCTTTAGGAGCACTATCTCAAGCATCACTAACCTCATTCGAAGACGACAACAACCTATTCTTTGGATCTTTATTTGATGATTCAACATTCCAAATGATTCTTAATGATCAAGATGAAGCACTAATCACACAAAGAAACTCAATGGGTGACATGGGAAGAGTTTATGTGGAAATGGCAGGAGGAAACCTGACTCAAGATGGAGCAGTTTTATTCGTACCTAATGGAGATCATCCTACTTACACCTATCATGATAACACCGGAGTAGAATTTGGTGATGGAACTGTATACTATTACAGTGAAAGTATAACAAACACAGATGATACCGACTCAAACTCAATGTTAAATTTTGATGAAAATGGATTCACAAGAGTGGAGATCCAACCAAATAATAATTACACATACAATCACTACACTTTCAGAAACACAGGTAGAGATTCTATCTATGGATGTAAAGATGATGCATCTTGTGAAATAAACATAGACATCTCAGATAATGAAATAGACATTCAAGACAAAGCCCAACTATACTATGACAATGAATTAATTATAGAATCTTATGATTCAGGAAACAAAATCGAATACAATGAAGAACTCTCCACATTAACACTAAACAATCCAAATCCAAACAATGGAGACACACTAATACTAATCAACAATGATCATCACACAATCACAGAAACAATATATGGTATTTACGATCAACCAACTTCTTATTCCTATCCATCACTAATAACTCAATACACCTCAGAAACAAAAGCAACAACCATTAACTTGCTTTATGGTTCTCTATCTTATGGAAACTACCTATCTTTTATTCCAAACACAGTCTCTTTTGAAAGATGTGAACAAGAAAGAGAAGAAGAACCTTACTGTTCAGCAGAAGATGTATCCCAAGATAATCAAGTTACAGGAAATGTAGCTAAAGGTGGTTTATTCTCATGGTTCTAGAAATCTTAATTGGAGTAGGTGCTTTCATAATCTTATTTGTACTAGCTAAAATAGCAATAGATAAAATAAACAAAGGCAGCAAGAAAACAATAAACAAAACAGCCAATATAATTAGATGGATATTAATTATATTCTTCATACTAGCAGTATCTGCAGTTATTGTTATGTTTGTTGCAGAACTTCTAGGAAAAACTTTATAAATAAACACATAAAAACCCAATTATGCCAATCGTAGCACAATTACAAGTTAGAGGATTCCCAGCAAGAGGCTATCTACATAATGGTGGAATTGAAGCTTATGGACAAGAACCAATAGCAGCAGCTGAAGAACATCTAATGGAAGTTTTACAAAGCCTAAACCAAACAGGAACAATGCAAGGCATTCCTTATTCTGTATGTATCTTATGGGCAGATAAAGGTGATAAGGTTGTTGATGTTGTAAGATACCAACATGATATGTTAATTTGGCCAGGAAATCCAGAAGCGGATCCAGGTGTAGTTAGAGGAAGTTGGTGGACAATGCATGGACCAAAAACTTGTGGAGATGGAGTCATTCTACTGGGTGAAGAAGAAAAAATGAGAAGAACAACTCCTGACCTTGAAACCTACTTAGCAGCACCTCATGTTTTAGATAAACTTTAATAAGAACTAATATTTCTCAAAACTATGAAAATACTACTTTACAACTCAATCAGAGGATTAAAAACATTCTATTGGGAAAGTGGTGACCTTCATACACAATTTGGAATAGTAAAAGAAGAAGATCTAAAAAAAGATAGAAACAGAGTTAAATCACATGCTGGAAAAGAATTCATAATCTACCCAGCAAACTTCTCAAACCAAATAAAACAGATTAAAAGAGGACCACAAACACTACTAACAAAAGATCTAGCCTATATCCAATTCTACATAGAAAAAGATTCAATAGTTGCAGAAGCAGGATCTGGAACTGGACTTCTAGCTGCTATCATTGCACAAAAAGCAAAAAAAGTATATTCCTATGATATTAATGAATCACATTCAAGATTAGCACAAAAAAACATTAACTTTCTTAACATTAATAATGTAGAACTAATAAACAAAGATATCTATGAAGGAATAGACCAAGAAATAGACACATTAATTCTAGATCTACCAGAACCTTGGAGAGTTCCATTAGATAATATAAAAAATGGAGCAACCATAATTGCTTACTTACCAACAATAACTCAAGTAATGGAATTTCATAAATGTAATTTGCACATTGAAAAAACAATAGAACTTCTAGAAAGAGAATGGTATGTACAAGGAAGAAAAGTAAGACCTAAATCTCAAATGGAAGGTCATACTGCATTCTTAATAATTGCTAGAAAAATTTAATCTCCTTTGATCACTCCTTTGATCAAACTTTGACAAAGTTTGTGACACACTGCATTCTTAATAATTGCTAGAAAAATCTAAATAGCCTCTACTTCAATAAAATCAACATACAATTCTCCTTCAACCATAATATCATCCAACCAAACAGAAGAACCTTCTAAAGTTTCCAAAGTAACAATAGCCTTATTATACTCTTGATTCATAACATCACTCAAAACCAGCTCATCATTTACATAAACTGTAACAGCACCATCAATTTCAATCCTCAAATCATACCATTTATCATTTTCAAATTCATAATCAACAGATTGATAATCATCAAACTCTTCACCTATTTGCTTACTCAACATCAAACCATCAGTTTCCATACTCAAAAAATATCTATGCATATCTTCCTCTTCAGTATCAATAAAATTCAAATGAAATGCACCATCTCTCATCATAATTTTAGTCTCTAAAGAATCAATTCTAGAAAACTCAATAGTAGAATACAACCAAATATGTTCCCATCCTTCTATTACTGCATTACCATCCTCTTCATACTCAATATGCCAACAAGGATCGCTATCTACTTCAGAAGCACATTCAGTATCTCCATACCAAGATCCAATTCCACCTTCAAAATCATAAACCATAGTAGTCAAACCACTATAAAGACAAGTTCCATCAACACATACATAGCCTTCTCCACAAGATTCATCACTTCCACAAATAAAAACAATAGGCTCCACAGGAGGAGTAAGATATCCAACTCTAGCAAAAACTAAACTTAAAACAAAAATAACAATTCCCGCAACCAAAGCACCAATCATAACCCAAAAATAAATCCTCTTATGCAATTTCTCCTTATCCTTAGAACTCCACTTACCAATAAAACCACCAATAAAAAACACAATTGCAAACATAAAAAGAAACCCTCCAAAGCCCATCCAATTCCTTATTCCTTCAACAACTGCTAACATTACAAACACAATCAAACCCAAAAAAGCACCAGTAATAAAAGATCCTTCTGCCTTCTTAGAATAAACTATTATAGACACCAAAGCCAACACAACAACCAAACCCAAAATAATCAAATCATTAGTTGTAAACATACCAACAACAAAAAACAATAATGAAGAAACAAGAGCAGTAATCACAGCCCAATTAAACAAACCTCTTTCCATATATTTTCTATAGAATATACATTTATAAACCTTACCAAAAGACTTATATATCACAACATAGAAATCCTAGAATATGATTGACGCAGATAAACTAGGAGATTTTGCACAAGGGGTTAGCACAGCTAAAAACACAGCAAGTCTCGCAAAGGTAATAATTGCATTTGTAATAGTTACTGTTGTTATGATATTTTTTATGACAAGAGGTGTCCCAATATACATAGGGCTAATCTTTATCGGGTTTATGGCACTAATGGTTGTACTAACCGCCATAACCCTGAAAAAGACAGCAACAGTAGAAATGACACCTAAAAACCCTGATGCTTCTATTAAAACATCAGCTGGAGAAAAAATAAAAGACTACATAGCAGGTGTAATGCTTGCAAACCAATTCAAATGGAAAGGTGTAGCTTGGTTTGGTACTGGTAAGTTAAAATACCAACAAAACACAATACTATTAACAAATAAACAAATTCTATTCATAATTGTCCCTGTAAAAGGTGCTGATAAAATGATTAATGGCACAAATGTAGGTACAATGCAATGGATTCTTTCAAAGGGAGATGTTGAAAAGAAACTAAAAACAATGATGAAAAACCAAACAGTAAAGAAAATAGCAAACTGTAACTCAGATAATTTTGCAGTTCCACTAAGTGAACTTAAGAAAGTAAAAGTAAGCAAAATGTGGGGAATCAAGTTTTTCACAACTAAAGGTAATTTT
>CAZAKS010000011.1:0-3527 GCA_964485975.1 Candidatus Woesearchaeota archaeon | reverse complement strand
ATTGAAAAAGCAAAAAAGATGTTTGCTCAATATCTTTAAGAAACCTTTAAATAATCTTATAAATTATACTTAACCATGAAATATGTACCAGATACTTCTGTAATAATAGAAAAGGCATTAACCCGATTAATCAAAGAGAAGAAGATAAAAGGTACTCTTTTAATCCCAAAAGCAGTCATTTCTGAACTTGAAAACCAAGCAGATACAGGTAGAGAAACTGGATTGATTGGCCTAGAAGAATTACAAGCACTACAAAAAATAGGAAATGTAGAATTTATTGGTGATAGACCTAATCTTTCTCAAATCAAATATGCAAAAAGAGGTGGAGAGATAGATGCAATGATCAAAGATCTAGCTCAAGAACACAAAGCAACTCTAATTACAGCAGACCTAGTACAAGCAGAATCAGCAAAAGCAGTAGGTGTAACTGTAATCTACTTAGAACCTACCACAACAGAAACAATTGAAATTGAAAAGTTCTTTGACTCAACCTCAATGTCAGTCCACTTTAAAGAAAACACTATTCCCTTTGCAAAAAGAGGTAAACCTGGAGCTTGGGAATTAAAACAAATTCAAAAAACAAAACTAACTCAAGAAGATGTTCAAAGAATTGCAAAAGAAATCATTGAAAAATCAAGAATTGAAAAAAATGCATTCATAGAGATCTCAAGAAGAGGTTCCACAATAGTCCAATATAAAAATTATAGAATTGTAATTGTAAAACCCCCAGTATCTGATGGTTGGGAAATCACAGCAGTAAAACCATTAAAGAGCTTCCAATTAGATGATTATAAACTACCTGAAAAAATAATAAACAGATTAAAGGAAAGAGCATCTGGTGTTATAATCGCAGGTCAAGTTGGTTCTGGTAAATCCACATTTGCACAAGCTCTAGCAGAACACTATGCAGAAAATGGAAGAATAACAAAAACAATTGAATCACCAAGAGATCTAATTTTAAAAGATGATATAACACAATACTCAAAAAACTTTGCATCAAGTGAAGAAATTCATGATATTTTGTTCTTAACAAGACCAGATAATGTAATCTTTGATGAAATGAGAGACAATCCAGACTTTAAACTCTATGTAGACTTAAGACTTGGTGGTTCTGCAGTAATCGGAGTTCTACACTCTGCAACACCTATAGATGCAATTCAAAGATTCATAGGAAGAATTGATGTTGGAATGATCCCATCAGTTCTAGATACAATCCTATTCATTGAAAAGGGAACAATAGAACAACTTTTCACAGTAACCATGAAAGTAAAAGTTCCTTCAGGAATGACAGAAGCAGATCTTGCAAGACCAGTAATTGAAGTAAAAGACTTTGAAACTGAAAAACTAATGTTTGAAATCTATTCATATGGTGAACAAACAGTTGTCATCCCAATAACAAAAACAGAAAAATCTCCAACAAAGAATCTTGCAGAAAGACAACTAAAAAAAGAGATAAGTAAATATGTAAAAAATCCAGAAGTTGAAATCTTAGGAGAACATAAAGCAAGAGTCTATGTTCAAAAAGGAGACAAAGCAAAACTAATCGGTCCAAAAGGTGCAACAATAGATAAAATTGAAAAGCTAATTGGAATAAGAATCGATGTTGAAACCCAAGAAACAAATATCACAAAGCAAAGAAAACTCTCCTATTCATTAAAAGAAAGAGGAAACTATGTAATAATCAACCTAAAACAATCTGGAAAAATGGTAGATGTCTACATTGACAATACTTTCCTATTCACTTCAACTACTTCTAAAAAAGGGGAAATAAGAATAAGTAAAAAATCAGATATTGGTGATAGACTAGTAGAGGGTTTAGATATGAATAAGAAATTAGTTGTTAGAGGCTAAAACTGCTCATAACAAAGACCAAGAATAGTAAAAGTTCTAAGCGAGTCTTCTCCTGTTCTATAATTAACTGATAGGGCCGCATTTCTCCCAGTAGATCTATCAATCAATCCCCTACAAGCACAGCTAATATAATGATGAACAACAGAAACTCCTTCCTCTAATAAAAGATCCACAGCTTCCTCTGCATCATCAATTACAGCTGCATCCTCAAACTCATCATGTTCTGCAACACTTAATCCATAGTCCGACTCAAAAGACTCTCTTGAAACATCAAATCCAACCCATCTCAATCCACCACGATGATTGTTTCTTCCATTCTCAGCACAAGAGATTATTTTCCAAAGTTCTTCATTAGGTGTAGCTAACATTTTTCTTATCAACCCCACCTAGAATTCATATTTAAATCTTTCTATTATAACAAATTCCTAACATCCATAACCCTCTCAAAGAAATAATCAGGTTCAGCTTCTTTCAACTTCTCCTCACATTGAATTCCCCAATTAACAGCCATTGTTTTCACACCAGCCTCTTTACCAGCATCAATATCACCAGAAGTATCACCAACATAGAGAGTCTCTTCAGGATTTAAGTTATAGTTCTCAACAACTTCTTTTATTTTTGGGCCTTTAAGATAAACATGTGCAAAAATCTCAACAAAAATATCTTTAACTCCATCTTTAGTAGCTTCAGGAATTAAAGTTCTTTTCAAATCAGAACTTACCACAAATATTTTTATCCCCTTCTCTTTCAACTCAAATAAAAATTCCTTAACTCCAGGATACAATTCACACCTTTTCAAATGAATAACCTTCCTGAACATATCATCTTGATCTTCCTTTGTTAAATCAGGAAAATATTTATTCCAAAAAATCATATAAGGAATAGTAAATTCTCTTCTAATCTCCTCTTTAGTCATAACTTTATCATACTTCATCATTCTAAATACTTCATTAACAATATCTACATAAGAATCAACATCATTGTTCAAAGTTCCAGACCAATCAAATATAACATTCTTAATCATAACATAAAAAAATCAAGAACTCCTTAAATAGATTTCCATAGCAAGATTTTTAAATGACTCTCATTTTAAGCAGAATATGGACCTGTAGCTCAGTTTGGATAGAGCGATTGCCTCCTAAGCAATAGGTCGAGGGTTCAAATCCCTTCAGGTCCGTTTAATATGAAAATTGGTAAAGTTAAACTAAAAAATGAATTAATTCTCGCACCTATGGCAGGTATAACTAACCTTCCATTCAGATTATTATGTAAAGATGCAGGATTAAGATACTCAGAAATGATTAACATAAATGCATTAGAAAGAAATAACAAAGCAACAGAAAAACTATGTCTAACTCATAAAGATGAAAAACCAGTCTCTTTCCAATTATTTGGATTAAGAGAACAACCAATTAAAGCAGCAGTAGAAAAAATAGAAAATAAAGCAGATATTATAGATTTCAACTTTGGCTGTCCTGCACACCAAATTGTAGGAGCTGGTTCTGGAGCTGCACTATTAAAAAGACCTGAAAAAGTAGGAAAGATTATCTCAACTCTAGTAAAACATTCTTCAAAACCAATTACAGCCAAGATAAGACTAGGTTATGATAAAAACAATGTACTAAAAATAGCAAAAATAATAGAAGACAATGGAGCTTCAGCAATTGCAATACATG
>CAZAKS010000010.1:0-15331 GCA_964485975.1 Candidatus Woesearchaeota archaeon | reverse complement strand
ATTGTTCAAAACACTGCCACAAGCCTTCAACACATCAGTACTACAATAGTTCTCAGAAGGAATCATATTTAATTCATATCTCTGCCTATCTAACTCCTTATCAATAATCTCCTTCACAATTATATCTTTCATTTTCTTTTGTAGACCATAAACTCAAAATCGCCAAAATCTTGAGTAGTTTCAACCTCAAATTCATCAAGGTTAAACTTAGGAAAATAAACATCACCTTCATAATCTTTCTTAATCCAGGAAATATACTTTTTATCAACTATAGGCAAAAACAACTTATAGATTGTAGCACCCCCAATAACAAATATATCCTTTTCTAAACTTCTTCCCTTCCCAACAGCCTCTTCAACACTTCCACAAACAGTAACTCTCTCATCAAGTAATGATCTAGAGATAACTATATTATTTCTATTTGGTAAGGGATGTCCAATCATAGAAAGAATAGAATCATAGGTTTTTCTCCCCATAATAACTGTATTTCCAGAAGTAATTTTCTTAAAATTCTTTAAATCTTCAGATATATGCCAAGGTAAGTTATTCCCTTTACCAATAACTCTATTTTTAGTCATCCCAACAATTATAGCTATCATACTGCAATCTCAAAAGGTATTCTTGGATAAGATTCATAACCAAGAACTTTTGAATCCTCACATTTCCAATCAAATATTGAAGTAAAGTTTTCAGTTTCAACTTTAGGCAGAGGAAACTTCAATGGACTTCTACCCAATTGTTCTTTTGCACCATCAATATGGTTCTCATAAATATGTACATCTCCTAAAAATCCAATCAACTTACCCTCTTTAAATCCTGATTGTTTTGCTAATAGATGTAATAACAAAGCATAGCTAGCTATATTAAATGGTAAACCTAACATAGTATCAACACTTCTTTGATTCCAAAGTAAATTTAATTTATCCTTAATCACAGTAACCTGAAAACCATAATGACAAGGAGGCAAAGCCATCTTATTCATTGCAGTAGGATTCCAAGCACTAACAATCATCCTTCTATCAGTAGGATTAGTTTTTAACATATCAACAACCCTTTTCAATTGATCAACTCCCTGTCCAGAATAATCAGTAGTAAAGTCAATATAATTAGCACCAAAATGTCTCCATTGAAATCCATAAATAGCTCCCAAATCTCTCTCATCCATCATTCTTTTCTTACTAACTTCATCATGACCATAAGGAGCCTTTTGGGGATTAGCCCATTCATCCCAAATATGGTTTTTTCTTTCTTGCAGCCAGGTTTTATCAGTAATCGCCTTAATAAAAAACTCTAATTCAGAAGCAACCAACTTAAATGGTGTTTTTTTTGTTGTAAGTAAAGGAAAGCCCTCAGACATATCATGTTCAAACATAGATCCTGCAACAGCAAGTGTGCCAACTCCAGTTCTATTATCTTTTAAAACTCCATTATCAAGAATATTTTTTACAATGTCCAAGTAAGCTTTCATTTTAATTATCGATAAGAAACACCTTATTAAATATTTATATTTTGAATTACCTCTTTTTCTTTCTCTTCTTTGGTTTTTTCCCAAATTTCTTCAAAACATCCTCTGCTTCTTGTTCAGATTTAATAAAAATTACAATAAGAAGTACTACAATACCAGTAGAAAGTATAGCTGCTATTAATTTATACCACAAAGCATCTCCAGGAGGTAAAAGAGTCTCAACAAAAGCAATAATGAAATCTCTCCATATCAAACCTGCTGTAAATGTTAGTGCAGCAATAATAGAAGTTTTTATCACTTGTTTTGCAGATACTTTAACCATTACAATTTAACACATATGTTATCCTAAATAAAACTTTCCTTTCATAATTCTTTTAAATTAAATTAAAACTGAGAGCTTATGGAACCAATAATACACTTATTTTTACCTGCAATTGTATTATTAGCAATCTATCCAAACATACCTAAAAAATATGTATTAGGCTTAGCTCCACTAGCAGTACTTGCAGATTTTGATCTATTTATTGGTGGGTGGCATAGGCTTCTTTTCCATAATCTATTCTATGTAATCCTAGTTGCACTCCTAGTATATGCTTTATGGAACAAAAGAGCATTCTTCATAGCTTTGTACTACACTCTATCTCACTTAATACTAGACTTTGCCTATCCTGGTTCAGCTTGGTTATATCCTTTAGTGCAAAAAACCTTCTATGTAGAAGCAAGTGTTCTAAAAGGACAAGAGTTTTTCTTTAACTTCTGGATAGGTTCTCTATCTTTCACAGAATTCTCACAAGCCACACAATGGGTTTATAGTACTTGGTTCACAACTTTAGGATTTATTCTAGTAAGTTTGATATTTATTTTATTGATATCTAAATTAAGGCGATAATTCACAACGTCTCATTGTATCTCTAATCCATCTTCCAGCTACCAATCTATCAGAAGGATCAAGTCCTTCCAAAGTAATCTCTGATTTACTCAATGGAACAGAGAAAATAGCCAGACCTCCTGCAGCCCATCTTACTTGGCCTTCAAAAAAATCATACTCTCCAGCTCTGCCTTCGATCCAATCCCACATTCGATCCAAGATCCTTCTTTCCAAAGGTACAACACTAGAGATATCATAAACAACAGAATAAGGTTGACTTAAAGATATATCATCAACTAATTGATCTCCTGTAGTGGTAGATAACTGTGAAAACATATCTTGCCACAAAGGCTCTGTGACAATACCAAATAGTTTACCTTGTTCTCCGGGTGCATCATTATATGTAGCAACTCTTCTTTCTGGAAAAACTTGACCAGAAATATATGCTTGGACAATTTCTTCCATGCCTCTTTCATCATGAGGATAGGGCAAATCTGTTCTAACCATCTCAATTCTAGCTGATTTTATACCAAAAGGAGAATTCATCAATGCTGCATTAATTAATTTATCATGAACATAATCCAAAGCAAAATTTTTCATAAGAATTCTAATAAATTAACTATTTTTAAGTATTTTGTAACTCAAGAGCAGCCATAGCTTGTTCATATGCTTCTTGTCTTCTATTACTATCTCTAGCATATGCATTCCACCAAAGCCGATTATTCTCTAAATTCATTTCAACAGAAGCATTATACAAAGTTAAAAAAGCAGTTCCAACCTCCATTGCAGCCCAACAACCAACTAACAAATAATCTCCATTCCTAACAGCTTCAATACCTTGATCTATAGCAGTTCCAGTAATTAAACCAAAAATCAAAGGAAAAGTACAAGCTCTGACAGTAGTACTCAAACTTCGTTCCCTTATCTCTCTCATTTTAGTTTTTTCAAAATCTCCATAACCTTTTTACCTTCAACTTTGCCTTTAAACATCTTCATAGCATCACCCATCAAGCCACCAATTGGAGCATCAGGATTCTTCTTAACCAATTCTTTTAATCCCTTCTCAATTTCCTCATCACTCAAGCCCTTATAAGAATCTAGATTAACATCTTCACCTTTTAACTTCTTAACCAAGATATCAAGAACTGCATCTTTTGCAACACCTTTAATAACATAATCAAATACTTCTAAATAATCTTCTTCATTTAACTGAGAAGCATCCAAATTAAATCTTTTTTTAATCTCTTTTGGATAATTTGTCAAAACATCAGCAATAAAATTATTATCTAACTTTAGTTTAGCATATTTTTCAAAGTCAATTTCTTTTTTTACCAACTCTCTTGCAACATCTTCCCTTAACTTATATTCTTTTTCAAATCTTAAAACTATATCATCAATTAATTCAGGTATTCTAACCTCTAATAACATCTCTTTTGTAATCCTTATTGGCTCAATGTCAGTTTCAGGATACATTCTAGCAGCTCCAGGCATAGGTCTTAGAAACTCAGTAGTGCCATCTGGATTAAACTTCCTAACATGGGCTTCTCCTTTTTCCTTTTGTTGTCTTTTAACCTCTATCTCAATAACTTTAGGCATCATCTTCAATTCTTGAAAACCTTTAATCTCCACTCTTGGATGTCCTTTGATAGAAACATTAACATCTTGCCGAATAGATCCAATACCTCTCTTAACCTTCCCGGTACTTCTTAGAATCATTCCAATTTTACTAGAAACCTCTTTAGCATGTTCAGCATCTTTAATATCTGGTCCAGTTTGTACCTCCAATAAAGGTACTCCCAACCTATCCAATCTCCAACTAACCTTTTCTTCATCTTCACTAACTTTCTGTGCAGCCTCTTCCTCTAAAAATAAGTTTTCAACACTAACCCTTCCTTTTGAAGTATCAATATATCCATCCATCCCAATTAAGGCAGTTCTTTGAAATCCAGAAACATTTGAACCATCAATAACTGTCTTTCTCATAAATTCAATTTCATCAACAACTTTCATCTTAAATAATAATGCAACCTCTAAAGCGGTTTCCAAAGCTTTCTTACTAACTTCATGGGGTGGTTCCTCATCATATTCAACCAAACAACTAGAAGAAGAACAACCTTCATACTTGTTTACCCTATCTTTTTTCATCTCAGTTAATGCAGCTTTGTCAATCCTACCTAACTCACCCGCAATAGCTCTTAACTTTCTCTCAAAAATAACATCTGGTTTATTAGAATCATGAACCACATTAGGACAATTACAGAATAATTTATGTCCTTCTAGCTGTTGATGTGCTTCTATACCTGCTTTAAAACCTAACTCCTTATAATTCATAATTAAATATATTATTAGAATCTTTAAAAAGTTTTTTAATCAGTAAAACTACCCTGGTCAGAATAATCTGAAAAATTTATTACTTGATGTCTATATTCAGAATTATCAGCAGTATTAATCAATTTAGTATACATTATTCTATTTTTGATATCATAATCTATAACTCTATAACTAACATTAATAGCCCCCCAACTTCCACCAGATCTTCCAGTATAACAAACAGTTAACCCTTCCTTTTTTTTACAATAATCTCTATCATGCCAATGGCTTTGAACATTTAATGGCACATTATTAGCAGTTAGAATCTCTAAAACTCTAGAAGTATTATATTCACTAATGGGAATGTGTTGTACTACAAAAGAATTTTCATCAACATTATCTAAAAGAAATCTTTCTGTAGCAACAGGTAAATGATATTCATTAAAATGGGTTGTATTACCTAAATTATTTGGATCATCAGGAGAAAAAATAACAGAATTCCACCCTACAACATTAAATGAACCAAATTCTATGTTATAATACTCAGTATCAACAACTGAATTCCCAAAATATTCAGCAATAGTCTCTCCACCCTCTTCTAATAATTCATGATTTCCCATAAGATAGAGATAATCGGTTTCAAGAGAATCCATAGCTTCTTTTAATTCAGAAACACAATCAGTAATATTCTTATCTGGATCTTCTGAAGAAAGCATGTCACCATTAAAAATTATCAAGTCAGCAGAGTTTGAATATCCTTTTGATCTTAAAGACCCAAACAACCTATCGGAATATATAGTAAAATCAACATTATCTTGACAGTAATGTAAATCAGCAGCAACTATAATTGTAACATTCTCTTTTTGGTTTACTTGTATTAAATTTGCCTTTAAAACAAGGATTAAGACTAAAATTATTAATAAAACTACAATTGAAATTCTAAATTGTTTAGAAAACATCTGCTATATACACACCTCTTAATATTTTACACTCAAATTACTATTTAAATCTTATCAAAACCTTTTTAAAGCATTTATAAACACTTTAGCTTATGCCTTGTAAAAAATGTGGAAAAAAGATATTATGTTCAGATTTCTGTAGATCTCACTTTGTTGATTATGTTGAAAATAAAGTAAGAAAGACAATTAGAAAGTATAAATTATTTACAAAAAAGGAAAAAATAGCAGTTGCTGTATCTGGAGGAAAGGACTCTACTGTTTTACTTTTCATACTGCATAAACTAGGTTATAATGTTACTGGGATCACAGTTGATGCAAAAATAGGTAATTATACAAAAGTTAACCTAGAAAACCTTCAATCAGTCTGTAAGAAATATGAAGTTCCATTACAAGAAATATCTTTTAGAGAAGAATTTGGATACTCTTTATGTTATATCAGAGATGTACTAAAAAGTAAGGGTTATACCTATTCATCTTGTACAATCTGTGGAGTATTAAGAAGGTATTTACTAAATAAATATGCAAAGGGTTTTGATATAATAGCAACTGGACATAACTTAGATGATGAAACTCAAGCATTTTTAATGAATATTTTTAGAAATGATCTAACTGTTGCAAGGAGACAAGGCCCTATATCTGGAGTAGGAAAAACAAAGAAGTTCATAAGAAGAGTAAAACCTTTGTTTAATGTAAGAGAGAAAGAAATAGAAACATACTCAAAACTACATAAATTTCCAGTAAACTATAATGAATGCCCTTGTTCAGTTGATGCTTATAGAAAAAACTTCAAAAAATTCCTAAATGATTTTGAAAAGAATCACCCAGATGTAAAGTATAATATTAACAATTTCTTCATGAATTCAATATACACAGAAAATAAAGAAAGTAATGTAAACATAGGTACTTGTAAAATATGTGGTGAGCCTTCTGCAAATGATAAGTGTAAGGTTTGTATTATTTTAGAAAATTTAAAAAAATAAAAAATTACCTTCTTGTTTGTTCAGGTATATAATAAAACTGAGGTATCTCTACTTCTCTAGTTGTGTTCACTACTTGTGGCTCTTCAGAAACCATCTCTCTTTCAATCACCCTTTCATCTAATATTTCATCTTCCAATCCACTATCTCCAATTATCCCTGCTTCATCTTCCAATCCACTATCTCCAATTATACCACTTTCATCTTCTTCTTCATTTCCATTAATTAGCTCGGGTTCAATAACAACTTCTCCAACAATCTCAGGCATAACATTTTCAGGGACTTCTTCTTCAGGTTCACCAGTTCCTTCAACATCTTTTTCTTCAAGCATAGGCACATCTTCTTCTAGTAATTCATCGTCCTCACTCTCAAGAGGGACCTCTAATTCACCATAGTCTTTGTAATCAAAAGAATTACTAACTTGTTCATTTTCCTCACCAATACCAAAGAAATTTAAGAAACCCTCAAAAAGAGTCTTTTCAGTAACAGCACTCTCTACAACCGGAACACTATTACTCAAAACACAAGCAGCATCAAGACCAACCACTTGATACCAATTCCTTGTTCCATCACAATGTGTAGAACATCCAGGACTTCTTTCATACCAGTTTACAGTCTCATCACAAGTGTTCTCTACACCATAATTGTAAAACATTTCTGAATAAATATCAATATCACTATTACAACTACTACTCTCCACTAATGTTAATCCATTGCCTTGAACTAAAATACCAGTATCATAATCCTCAACATTACAATTTTTCAAAACAACAGAATCTCCTATAACCTTAATCCCAACACCATTACCATTACCACTAATGAGGGCATTATTACAATCAACAGTAACATCAAATCCTTCTATTATCAATATTCCTTCATTCCCATTATCATTTAGGTTATAAGTCGACTCACAAATAGGGACTTCCAATGTTTCAGAAATAACTAAATCATTAGTAATTGCTATACAACTCTCACATAACCCAGTACAACCATCCTGTTCATTATTATTTGCATCGTCACAATCTTCATTAAAAGGATTATATGGCCAAGTTGAATCTTCATCATCCACAATTCCATCTCCACAATAGGGCAAAGAACAATCCTCTCTACATCTACTTGAAATTGTATCACTATTACTTCCTCCTTCATCACACTCTTCTCCACTATCTACAACACCATCTCCACACCATGCATCTCTACAATCATTCCTACAACCATCAGCAGCAACATCACTGTTCATAGTTCCATCATCACAAACTTCACCCACCTCTACAACACCATTACCACATACAGGATATAAACAATCCTCTTCACAATTAACATAGTCTTCATTTCCTTCACAAACACCATCTCCACATTCAACAGCAAAAACAAAACTTCCCATTAATATAACAAATAGAATTCCAATTAGTATTTTTTTCATGATAAAACCCCCAAAAGATATATCTAAATAAAAGCATTTTAGCTATATAAACATTTAGTTATCTAATCAATGGTTTGTATTATACTTCAAAATTTGAAGGCATTGGTTTATCTAACATTCTTTCCAATTGCCCTCTAGATATACCTGTTAAAGCAACAGTTGCTGAAAGATCGGTTTCAAATTCATCACCCACAACAGGCCTGTAAGGATCAGAAGTACCATATTTGCCAAAAAATGCATACAAGGCCCTTCTCCCACCATCATCTAATTCTCTTGGTAGTTGGTCTCTGTAAGTCATTCCTTCAGATCCAAAACCCTCCAAGTTTATATTCTTTTCTGCACAACACTTAATAATAAGTAAAGCATAACAAGTAATATGAACAAACGAGTTTTAAGAAGACTATTTTCTAAGCTTATAGGTATTATACTTTTCATATTATTGGTAATTATTGCAAATTACCTAATAGCTTTCATAAATGAACCTTTATTTACAGTTATTGTAGAGACCCTGAATGATAGTCTTCTAATCTTAGTATTATTATCTTTTTTATATCTAGGTAAGGAAATATTTGAGATATTAGAATTTCCATATAATATACCCTATCCTATTTTCAGTGCTGCAGCGTCAGTACTCTTGCTATATTTCCTATTTAGTTTATTAGAATCTATAAATATGAACCCAGAAATAACAGAGGTAATTCTTTTAGTTAAATACATAAGTTATTTACTAGTAATAGTAGTTGTATTAATTGTAGGATATTTAGATATTATTTCAAGGAGCAGACCTCTTCCAGAATTTGAAAGAGAAAAACCTAAGAAAGTAATCAAGAAAGTTAAGAAACATAAGAAAAAAGCCAAGAAGAAACCAAAAAAGAAAGCAACTAAGAAGAAACCAAAAAAGAAAACCAAGAAAAAGAAGAAATAATTAATCTAAATGAGAAGTACTCAATCTTTTATTAAATTCTCCTCGTAAATCTTCATGTAATAATTCTTTAACCTCTTTATCATCAAAGTTACTCAATAACCAAGCTAATTTAATATAGGTCAATTCTGGATGCATATCAGAATAGTTACCAAGAACTCCTACATCTTGCAAATCTCTTCCCGGACTATAAACATTCATATTAACTCTACCAAAAACACACTGGGTAGACATAACAACTGGCATCTTTTTACATAATTTCCTTATTTTTTCAAAGATTTTCTCATTTTCCTTATGAGAAAGAATACTCACATGCCCCAATCCAGTACCTTCAATAACAAGGCCATCAAATTTATCATAAATATCTAATTCTTCAGCAAATATATTAGGTCTAACCTTTAACAGACCCACTTTAATATTTGGATCTAATTCCCTTAATAGAATATTACTAGTTTTTTGCTCATAACCTCTAAACAAGTGGACTTTTTTAGTTTTGTAATCTACCTCTCCAACAATATCATCATTAATGACTTTAAATGCATCTCTTCTAGATGAATGTAATTTTCTACATTTCAAACCAGGAAGAATAACACAAACATCATCATCCATTGATCTATGCATACATAGTCCAACTTCATTAAAATCAGTATGAACAATAAATTCCACAGCACAAATCAGGTTCATTGCTGCATCAGAACTACCTCTATCTGAACTTCTTTGAGCACCAACTAATAATACTGGTTTACTCAATCCTTGTAAAATAAAGCTTAAAGCTGCAGAACTATAATGTAATGTATCTGTTCCATGGGTAACAATAACTCCATCAACTTCATTTAATTCATCTTTAATAGCTCTAGCTATTTTATTAATATCCTCAAATCTTAGATTTTCAGACATAATATTACCAATAAGCATAGATTTAATATTTGCAACCTTTTCAATCTCAGGAAACATTTCAATTAATTCTTCAGGTGTAAACTTAGCAACAACCCCTCCAGTCTCATAATCCACTTTTGAAGCTACTGTTCCACCAGTATGTAAGATAGTAATAGTCTTTTTTCCCTTTTGGTGCTTATGTTCACCCTTTTTTACCTTTTTTTCTTCATATTCTTTCAAAACTTTACTCTTCTTAATATTTTTTCTCAAAATACCTATATTGTAACCAGAACTTAATTTAATAACTAGTTTTTCTTCACTAGAATTAGGCATAAACACTCCTTTTAGTTGTTTATCCTCTGTTTCTACCTCGATTAGGTCACCAGGTTTCATCAAAGAAAAAAGTAACATCCTCTCTTTATATATATTACGAAAAAATTAGTGCTTCATTTAAAAGAATATGTACTACAGAATATAAATCTTTAAATATGAGAATTAGTCATATAAAAATTATATTAAATGATTTTATTTGGCGATAAAATCAAGGTTTTGGCGATTTTAAGTCTTTGGCGTAAGACGTTTTCTAAAGAGAGTATAGTATATCATTATATTTAAACATTTCGTTAGTGAAAACTATACATAAACAAAATTCGTAGAAAAAGGGGGAAACAAAAAAATGGATTTTTTAGTACAAAACGTAATGCAAAACACACAAGCTTTTGAAACACAAGAAACAAAAGTAGGACAAGCCAACATCAAAGTATATGGTTGTGGAGGAGGAGGTTCTAATGTAACCAACTGGCTTTACAAAAAAGGAGTACAGGGTGCAAAGATTTTCGCTCTTAATACAGATAAACAACATTTAGATCTTGTTGAAGCTGATCATAAACTTCTAATTGGTAAAAACCTGACAAGAGGTCTTGGTTGTGGTGGATTCCCACAAAAGGGAGCAGAAGCTGCAAAAGAACAAATGTCAGAAATTAGAACATCACTTGCTAATACTGATATGGTATTTATCACAGCTGGAATGGGTGGTGGAACAGGTACTGGATGTGCACCTGTAGTTGCAAGAACAGCAAAAGACCTAGGTTCAATAGTAATTGGTGCTGTTACAATGCCTTTCTCAATTGAAAGAGCAAGGATTGAGAAAGCAGAATTTGGTTTGCAACAACTTAGGGAAGTTTGTGATACAGTTATAGTCATCGACAACAATAGACTTGTACAGATTGCTGGGAATTTGCCAGTTAAACAAGCATTTGCAGTTGCGAATGAATTGATTTCTACAATGATTAAAGGGATAGTAGAAATTATCGCAGTGCCATCATTAGTTAACCTTGATTACGCAGATGTAAAGGCTATAATGGCAAATGGAGATGTATCTGTAATAGGAATTGGAGAATCTGATACAGAACATAGAGTTGATGAAGCAGTGAAAAGAGCCCTATCAAATCCTCTACTTGAAGTAAGTTACGATGGAGCCTCTGGTGCTCTAATACATGTAGAAGGTGGAGCAGATTTAACACTAGATGAAGTGAGTAAGGTAGGAGATATGATAACTGAGGCTCTAGACCAAGACGCGAATGTAATTTGGGGAGCAAGGGTTAACCAGGACATGAAAGGTAAAATTAGAGTAATGACAATAGTAACTGGTGTAAACTCACCATATATCCTGGGGAAAGGAGCGCAAAAACAGAGACAAGCACAAGCAGTAGCAGTCTCTAAAGAACTTGGTATAGACTTAGTGAGATAATTAAGGGTTTACCCCCAATTAACCCCCACTTTAGACTGAGCTGGTGTCTTCGGATACCAGCCTCTTTCTTTATTTTTTAACAAAATTTAAAAACAAACTAAAAATTCCCTTTCTAATGAGTTCAGAATATAGAGTCTTTTCTTCTGAGGGAAGTCCAATGAGAGCTGCAATTGCAAATACTCTTTCTTTTTTAGATGATGAAGTAGCAGCTGAAGAAATATTTGCTGGATTTGATACTCATAGGCTTGTAAGACCAGATAGATCTATTCTACTTCCATTTGTTCCAACTTTAGTAAGAGAGCTAACAAGAGATGATTATAGGGCAACTCTTTATGCTGTTGTAGAGATCCCCTTTTTAACAAGACAGATAGTTGCTCACTATGATGGACAAACATCTGCTCTTGCAGACCTTGTGACATCTGAAATAAGATCAAGAAACATAGTAAGCTTACCAATTAATCATAGTTTAGATTTAGATCCAACAGTAGTCCCTTCAATCTGTGTTTTCAAAACTCTAAATGGTGCAGCACCACTAGTCTACTTAGGAGACCAAGTTCCTATAGATGATCAAGTTTGTGATCAAGTTTTTGTAGCTGGAGATGTAATTGTTCAATTAGATCCAATGTCATATCCAACAATAGGTATGATAAAAATAGAAGAAAATTATTGAACTAGACTTAAATCACCCTTAATAACAATAGGATTAATAGCAACCAACTCATCCTGAAATATATTCTCTGGAATGGGATTATACAAAAATATTTTCTTCTCTAATTCAAAAGCTTTAAAGATTTCCAAGAAAGTAGCACCACCTATGTAATTCTGTTGCCCATTTTTCTCAAGATTAAGAACTAGAATAGCATCATTTTCACGAACCTTTGGTTCCTGTTTCTTCATCATATTTCTCTTCCACTCAATATGTTCTTCTTTACCAACTCTTTTCATCTCCTCTTCTTTCATAGGAGCATCAAAACTATTTGGAACTGTAATAATATGTCCCTTACTTTCTAAATCTTGTTTAATTGGAAGAACTCTATCATAAATATGCTTACTACAACAAATAAATATCTTCATTCCACTAAAAAAATTAAACTAATTTATAAACATTTTGTCAACCAAAAGCTTTTTTAATAGTTAGTTTTCACGCCTTTTTATGAAAGATTCGTTAGAATACTATGGACATCATACAATAGGAGGATGTTTTGGAACCTCACTAGCAAATACATTAATTATGTATGCAAAATGTGCAAATGGACATGGTCCTTTCTATGCTAATCTCGCAAAAACAGTTAGAGCTAGTTTTAAAGAACACCCTTTTGTAACCTCAAAAGGAGGAGTCCATAGATCTCTATCAACAAGAATAGTAAGTGAACTCACTAGTGGTCGTTTTGAAGCAAGATATCATAGAAGAGGAACTTACACTCCACAAGAACTAAGAGAATCTTTTGAAACTTTCTATCCTACAGATAAGGTTGATTATTTTATGCAAGTAGAAGCAGAAGAAAGAGCAGCTGGCAGAATATTAGGAATGAATGGAACAATACCAGTAGTTTTACTCCCTTGTATTGGAACAAATGTGGTTGCTAGTAAAGAGGGACATGCTTTTGTAGTAAGAAGTATTGATCATACTCCTGAAGTTTTAGTGGCAACAATCCAAGATGGAGACCAAATGCTTTGGAGAAATCTAGAAGAAAACCTAACTGGGTTAATTGAATTAAGACCTTCTTTATAAAAGCCAACCACAACACTTATAAAAAAAATTAACATTTCATTTACTTAATGAAAGTAGTAAACTGCTCAGAGTGCGGAAAGAAACTCAAAGTCTTTGAATCAGAGTTTGTCCAAATCCCAAAATACAGATGTGAGATCTGTCTTAAACAAAGATGAATAACTTCCTTTTATTATACCTTAGTTTTGTTTCTTGTTTAGTAATCATATATCTAATATCCTTCTTTAAGAAAAAAAATGATAAAGGAACTAAGAGTCAAGACAGAGAATAAATATGAGATGGTTGATCTCACAGCCAACATTAGAGAATTAGTAAAAGAAGTCAAGGAAGGAATTCTAACTTTATACACTCCACATACTACAGCAGCAATAATAATAAATGAAAATACTGATCCAAATATTTCTAAGGACATGTTCAATTGTTTTGGAAGATTAATTCCAGAAGGTACTTGGTTGCATGATGCTGTTGATAACAATGCTACAGCACACATTAAAGCTTCATTATTAGGTCCTTCAGAATCTATTCCAATACAAAACGGTAAACTTCTACTAGGAACCTGGCAATCTCCTATGTTAGTAGAGTTAGATGGTCCAAAAGAAAGAAAAGTGATTTTACAAATACAATAGAAAATCTTTCAGCTTTTTCTCATAAACTCTTTTTAAAAAAATCATCTAATTTAAATTTGGTGATAAATATGGAAAAACTAGAATTAACAGATAGAAAAGTAGAACAACTTATGGAACAACCAGTAATAGAAAGTAGTATGTTTAAGAGTATGGATGGTAAATGGTTCATCCACAAAACAACAACTACAACAATTAAACCAGTAAAATATGTAGAAAAAGTTCTATCAGATGAGGATTAATTTCCTCATTTAATAGATAAAAAAAATTAATTACAACCACAACAGCCTTCTTCTTTATTCTCTTCTTGAGGAGCACATCCTTCTTGCGGTGCACATCCACAATCTTCTTTCTCTTCCTCTTTTTCCATATCAGAAATTAAGCTGTCAATTTGCTCATCATACTCTGTATTACTAATAATATTCTTTTTGATAAGCAGGTCTATTAATGCGTCTACTTTGTGGTGTGCTTCATAAGCAACATCCTCGACACTTACTTCTTCTTCATCGACTATATGGTTTTCTTCCATTATAAATATCCTCCATTTATTCTTCATTAGAAAAATTACCCATTTAAATACTTATCTAATGCAAAATAACATTTCCAAACTAATTAAGTATTTAAATTTGATTTATAAATTAAGACTTGGTGATAGAAATGGTTGATCCTAATATTATAGAAAAAGTTCCTAATTTGGTTGCAGAATACAACAAGGAAGACGATACATATACAAGAATGGTTCCGATTATTCTTAAAAAAGGTCTAGATAACCTAAGTCTAGCAATGTTCCCAGAACATATGCAAAGTGGCCTACTTAATGCAGTAGGTGATGAATTAGTCAAAAAAGGAAGGACTGATGAAGCAATTCAAGCATTCTTAAAAGCAAGAAACCAACCCAAACTAATAGAGATTGGTGACAACTTTAGGAATATGAACATGTTCTCTCAAGCTATTGACTGCTATGAACAAGCAAAAGCAAATGATAGACTACTTGCAGTAGGAGAGTTATGTTTAAGAGAAGGACAAATGATAGATGCAATAAGAGCATTCCAATTAGTAGAGGACAAAGCAAAATTACTTTTAGTTGGAGATGAATGTGTAAAAAGAGAAAAGTTTGAACCAGCTATTGAGGTTTTCAAATTCTTAAACAATCATGAAAAACTAATCATGGTTGGAGAGATGTGTATCAAACATGACCAATTAATCCAAGCTGCAAAAGCATTTGAAATTGGTGGTGCTATTGATAAACTAAACAAAGTTGGAGATATCTTCATGCAAAAAGAACAACTAAACAATGCATATGAAGTCTACAAAATTGCAAACAATTCCGTCATGATAGAGTTCTTGAGAGAGAATTTCAAAATGATGTAATTATTTTTTTATTTTCTAATTCAAAAAAACCATTATTTCTAAAATACATAAATGCAGC
>CAZAKS010000009.1:0-15366 GCA_964485975.1 Candidatus Woesearchaeota archaeon | reverse complement strand
ATTTGCAGAAAATATGGTTCATTAAATAGGGTTGGGACGGATTGTAGAGTTGCTGGGTTTTTGAATGTTGATTGGCAAAAACCTATTGTATTAAGAAGAGCTTTGTTTGAACTAGATTTGTTAACAGAGGTAGATGTTGGTGAATTTATTGCTACTTTGAATAGAAAAGGTCCAATTAATTCTTATTTGAGAAAGGATGTGGTGGGAGATATGGTTGAACATTATAGGGCAGCTATTATTAGAAGTATAGAGTTTGAGGAATGGGTTGAAGATAGATTTGATTCATTATATGATATTACTGAAAATATACCTCAAAGAATTTATGTTCTTTTTGGTACTACAAGATCTAGGAGAACAGAACTTAAGAGAGCATTTTTTGACTGGGGATTTTTTGTTGAAGTTCCTGTTGAAAGAATTGTAGATACTATGTCTCATAGAGGACATATAAGTCCTTATTTGGATCCTGAGATTGTAGGTGATAAAGTTGATGAACATAGGGAAGTAATTCTTACTTCTGATTATTTTAGAGAGTATTTACATAGAAATTTTCCTACTTATACTGATGTTCATAGAACGGGTAGTATTGCAACTTTATTAGATGTACCAATAAAATCAAGGGCATTTAGGTTGGAGTTACAAAGGAGGGGTTTCTATGAGTGATTTAGTAAGAATCTTTGAGTATTATGTAGCAACTAGTAGTGATAGAGAGGTTGAAGAATATTTGAGAGAACATAATATATGTTCTTTGTATGATATTGATAGACTTCCAAAGTTAGCTAAATTGTTGGGTGTTAATAAAAAGTTTAAAGATATTAGAAAAGAATTATTTAGAAGAAATTATCTAACTGAATTACCTCTTTCAGAAACTATTAAGGGTTTGAGTAAAGGAGGAAGAACTCCTTTGTATTTTGATTCTGATTTTGTTGGAGAGGAAATGGTTGAACATTATAGAAGAATTGTTGCTGAGAATGAGAAATTTCATAATTGGTTGTATCTTAGGTTTAAATCTTTAGCTCATTTTGGAGGTGGGGCTGCTTCTTTGGCATTTGTAATGGGAATCCCCCAAGGAGCAAGTGCAAAAGAAAGTAGGAGGATTGCTTTTGAAAATGGTTTTTTTAGAGAGATGCCTCCTGAAGATGCATTGCGTTATGGTGAACAAAAAAGATGGCCTTATGCTTATTTTGATCCTGAAACTGTTGGTGAAGAGAATGCTTCTAAGTATTGGGATGAGTATGACGCTTTGGTATTTGAAGAGAGAAGTAGGAGATTATCACATATCATGTTCCCCTAAGGGTTGTTACTCTAGGGGGTTGGGGGCAGATACCCTCAATCCCTTGGAGAGATATTCTCGTTTTGTTTGTTTATTTTTTTTTGCTAATTTTGTGAGAACTTTATCAAAATAAGAACCATACTGTGCTGCTTTTTTCTTTCTCCAACAGAATTCTTTGTTTAATCCTAAGTGTTCTGCTGTGTATCTAAGAATAAGTTTTTTGTATTCTTCATTCATTTTTAATTTTTCATCTATTTGCATTGAATATTTTATTAGTTCTTTATTGAGGAATGGACAATTTACTTTTAGATTGAAATGTTTTGCAATTGTAGAATCCCTTACTATATCTCTTTCATAGATTTCTTCTAAACCTAACCAACAATTTTTATTAATCTCTCCTTTATGTCTTTCATAACCTGCAAAGATTTCTTCAGAACCTAAACCTGTAAGGATTGTTTTCTCTTTCACCTGTTCGCAAACTGCATAGGTAACTGCACCTACACCTATATTTACTACATCTATTCTTGGTAGGATTTTTAATTTTTTAAAGATTGATTCTACTTCTTCTTCAGTTAATTCTTTTGCAATTAATTTCCAATTGTAAAACTTAGCTACTTTTTTTGCATATTCTAGATCTGGAGAATTTTTTAATCCAACAGAGTATAATGTAAAAGGAATATTCTTTTTTTCACAGATAAAGGCAATTAGAGTAGAGTCAATACCTCCAGAGAATCCGATTGCTATGTCTTCTCCTTTAACAGCATTAACTAGTAAAGATGATAGTTTTTTTATTATTTCTTCCTTATTTGAAATTATTTTATCTGATTTTAGTTTAATTACTTCTTCTGTGAAAGTTTTATCTAATTTCATATGATTAATTGTTTTGAAAAGCTTTATAAATTGTATGTTTTTCCTTCTAATTATGGACGATATTTATGAACGTTATGGATTACCTAGGGATGTTGATTTAGATGATCCTGGGGTTAAGGAGCATATTAGATTTTTGGAACATAGGAGATTGATGAGTACTCTAATTGAAGGTGTTCACCTTAAGCCTAAAAGAAAACTTAATGGAACTCCAAGAAAAGAGAGAGAGTTGAGACTTGCTAGGTCTTCTGGTTATGATTCTGTTGCTGCACATAGGAGAGCATTGGGAGAGGATAATGCAGCAAATGAGGATAATCAATTGTTTTCAAGATATTTAACACAAACATTGGATGATTTAGGTATGACTGCTATTGATGCTGCTGCCGAGACTGGTCTTTCAGCTGCGACTATTAGAAATTGGACTAGTGGAAGAACTTTACCTAAAGAGACAAGTTTTAGAGATTTACAAGCTGGACTTGATTTACCTTATGAAAGTTTAGACGAAGTTTTGGGTTATATGAGAACAGGATAATTCTAGTATGTATATTTTTATAAAGTATTTTCTTATTATTTTCTTATATTGAACTATAAGGAGGAAAAATAAAATGGGACAAATTATTGAAGCTAATAAAAGTATTATGCCGGCATGTGATGTGCCTTTAGATATATTCGCTGATATCGCTAGAGCAACAGGAGACATTCCTGGAGTTGGAGGCTATAAGTTTGGAGCTGCTTTGACTGGTAGACCTGGTTATGATAGAGTTGTTGAGGTTGCAAGAGAGTATACTGCTAAACCTTTGATTTTTGATGGTCAAAAATGGGGAACTGATATTCCAGATACTGCAGAGAAGATGTTAACTCCTTTGAGAGAGTCTGGAATTGATGCTGTTATTTTATTTCCACTAGCTGGACCTGCAACTGAATATACTTGGGTTAAAGAAGCACAAAAATTAGGATTGGGTGTTATTGTTGGTGGGGAGATGACTCATCCTAGGTATGGTGTTGGTGATTTTAGAAATGGAAAAGATATAGATTATACTAGCATTTTTGAAGATTTGTTGGGTGTTGATGTTAGTGGGTTTATTGATCAACATTCTATGGATACTATGTATATTCTTGCTGCTGCTTTAGGTGTTGAGAATTTTGTAATGCCTGGAAATAAACCAGATCAAATAGAAAGATATAGGGGATTAGTAATGGATCATGGAGTAGCACTTCCTTCTGTTTGCGCTCCTGGTTTGGTAAAACAATTAGGAAAGGTTAGTGAAGCAAGAAAAGCAGCTGGAGAGAGTTTTCATGGAATTGTAGGAAGAGGAATTTATGAGAGAGATGATGGATCTTTCAAGAGTGTTTCTGAGATGAGAGATTCTGCTTTGGAGCTTGTTGATCAACTTTAATTTTTTTTCTTTTTTAATAAAAAAGCTTATAAATTAGTTCTTAAAAATTAGTTTTATGAGAGAAGGTTTAAGAGATTATGCAAGAATGGCTTGGAGGCATAAACCAGTTAGATATTCTTATCTTATGTTAGGAGCTATAGGTGTTGCAGAGAGTGCTAGGCAAGTATTTGATCTAGAGTGGAAGGATGGGTGGGTTGCAACAGAAATGTTATATGGTGCTGCTGCTTTAGGAACACTTGCTTTATTGAGGGGTGGTTGGGGAACCTTTAAGAAATATAGAAGAACTAGAGATCAATTGAGAGAGGAAGGTGAAATTTCTGATTCATTAATTTTACATTATCATAAGGGATCTGTTTATTGTGGGAGAGTTGGAATTGAACTTGCTGCAGAGGATTGTGGTTATGATGAAATTCCTAAACCTACAACTGAAATGATACAGAGAAGTTTGAATGGAATGTTGGAGGAGGTGTTAGGTGATTTACAAGATAACTTACGAAATATGACTATGGAAGATATAGAGAGAATGGGTGTTCCAGAAGATGAAAGAGAAGAAGCTTATGCATTTTTTCAAAGTTTAGGTGAAGCTAGTGTAGGAGAACCCCGAACTTTTGAATCAGCAGAAGAATTTGGAGATTATATTAGAGGACAAGGGAGTTTTGAATCTTTTGATGCAGAGTTTGAAACAGCAATGGTAGAACTTGATAGTGAGTTATATACTTTATTGGATGAAAGACTTGCAGAGGCAGATGATATGTATGATCCTTTTGCAGCTGCTGTTGACCGAGCGACCCAAGAAGATAGAATAGAACTTGCTCCAGGTGTTGAACTTATTACTAGAAAAACTCAATAGAAAACTATTTAAACTACACATTTTTCTAAAGAATAACCTTGAAATAAGGTTAAAATAAAGAATAAGGATAAAATAAGAAGATGGCAACTGCATATGATGTAAATCCCACTGAATTGATCAACAAAGCTGCAATTGAGCTTAAAAAAGCAAAAGCAGTCCAAATCCCAGACTGGGCTCTATATGTTAAGACTGGTGCTGGTAAGGAGAGAGTTCCTGATAACCAGGAATGGTGGTTTGTTAGAGCTGCTTCTATTTTAAGAAAAGTTTATGTTAGGGGACCAATAGGTGTTTCAAAATTAAGAAATTTTTATGGTTGTAAAAAGAACAGAGGAGTAAAACCTGAAAAGTTTTACAAAGCTTCTGGTAAGATTATTAGAACAATCCTTCAACAATTAGAAGCTGAAGGTTTAATCAAACAAGTTGAAAAAGGAGTACACAAAGGTAAAATTGTGACTCCAAAAGGAAGATCATTTTTAGATACTTTGGTTAGGAAGAAAGATGGAACTGGAGGAAATAAAAAAACAAAGGATGCAGGAACTGCAAAACCTGGAGATGCAAAAGCAGCTGCAGGAACAGCAGAAGGTCCAGCAACAAATTGAGCAGTTAGAGTTGTTAGCAAAACAACATATGACTCCAGAGGCAGTATCTAGATATGGAAATTTAAAAGTTGCTCACACTGAAAAAGCAATACAATCAATTGCTATGGTTGTGCAGCTGGTTCAACAAGGTAAGATTCATGAGAAGCTTACTGATGATATGTACAAAAATTTATTGTTGAACATAACACCAGAAAAAAAAGGATTTAAGATTACAAGAAAATGAGTAGATATTTACATTTAGCAAAAAAAATAAGATTAGCAAAGAAAGGTAGACAGACTAGATGGGCTCCTTTTTGGACAGTTCCTAAGATTTATGGTGCTGGTAGAAGAGTTCATCCTGGTAGACATACTGTTGTTAAAAGAAGTTGGAGAAGAATAAAGACTAAGGCTTAAAATGGAAAGGAAATATATTATCCCTCTGAGAAAGGAATGGTTGAAAGTTCCTATTTACAAAAGAACTTCTAGAGCAGTAAGAGCTACTAAACATTTTTTGCAAAAACATATGAAAGTGGAAGATGTAAGGTTGGGTAGGAACTTGAATATGGCTTTATGGACTAATGGTACTAGAAATCCTCCTCATAAAATTGAGGTTTTCGTTAAAAAGTTTGAAACTAAGGAAGGCGACTATGTAAGAGCTGAAGTTCCTGGAAAGAAATTTGAAGAAGAAGATAAGAAAGTAGTAGAGCAGAAGAGTAAATTACAGGAAAAGATCGAGAGTATTTCCGGTCAAAAAGATACAAAGGTTAGTGCAAAGAGAGGAGAGGAAAAGAAAGAAGAGAAGAAAAAAGATAAAGTAAAAGCAGAAGTTTTGAAGCAAGAGCCTGAGAAAAAAGAAGAAAAAATACCTGAAGTTAAAACTGAGAAAAAGGAAATTGAGGAGAAAGAAAGAGCAGAGAATCTAGTTCAAAGAAGTGATAAGAAGGTAGGCATTAAGAAGTGATAGCACAGTTTAGAGATTGTTCTGGTGATGTATTTACATGTGAAGGTGGTTCTTGGTATAGACATGATTATGATCCAGATTTTGGGAGAAGGTTTCCTGTTTCTATTTCTAGGGTTTGTATAGGTTCTGTTCATCCTTTTGCAGATGGTTTGGATTTAGACCAACTTATTAAAGATGGAGAGATGGATGTTGGTTCTAAGGTAATGTTGGGGTTTGAACCTAGTTTAAAAGCAGGGTTTATTCCTGTTTTTGTAGATGGTGAGAGGGTATTTTATGGAAGTCCTATAGTTGCAGTAGATAGAAAGATGAGATATTGACCATTTTAGAGTGATTACAAAATAGAAAACTTTATAAAGCTCTAAACACCTTATTTCTACATGGCTAGCGACGGATTTGGAACAGATAGGAATGGAGCATTGTATCAAGCTCTTCAAGATGGTGGATTAGAAACAGCTAGAAATCTTTTAATTGGTGAGGATTTACATGGTCAAACTAAAGCTTTAGAGATGTTAAGAGCTTCTAGTGAGAGAGTAGCATATGAGTTGTTATTAGATTTTATTCAAGATATAAGAGGAGATTTAGCTGCTAGTGCAGTAGTTACCTTTGCAAGTATAGGAGATAGTAGAGCTTTATTTCCACTTATTAATTTATTTTCTCAACGAGGTCCTTCTTTTCAAAAAGCTGTTTTAAATTATCTTTTGGAAACACGAGATCCAAGATCTGAAAATTTTTTGGAAGATTATTTAGCTGGTGATGGAGAGTTTAGCGATCTAGCTTCTGCTGCATTAGGTTATTGTAGAGGAAATTTTGATTTTAGTTATAGATTTGCTGGAAGAGAGGAAATGCTTGAAAGGGCTTTAGAGCAAGATGGTGGAATTTTGGTTACTCCTGAAAATTTAGATACTAATGAACAAGTAATGTTGGAGAATGATCCTAAGCCTCAAACTTATATTGTTGGTTTGGATGGAAAATTATTGATTGGTGGTTTGGTTAATGAACATGTGGAAGTTGCAAAAGGAAGAGATGTTGTTGCTGCAGGAGAGATTATATTTGAAAAAGATGGTGAAGGATTATGGCAAGTTAGTTATGTCAATAATCGTTCTAATGGGTATTTTCCAGGTAGATCTAGTTTTTATCATGTGAATAATGCATTGGCAGAACAAGATATGCATTTTGATAAGACTAGTTTTGATAGGGCTTTTCCAAGGGAAGGATATAATGATCAAGAGTTTTTATCTTTGTTTAGATTTGGGGAAAATTATTGAAGTTTTTTCCTGATTAGTTCTCTTTTTTCAATTTCATTATTAGCTTCCTCATGAAAATCAGAATATTTAAAATCTTTGACATCTACTCTTTGGATTAATATTTTTTGCCTACCTCTGATTTTTCCTTGTAAATATTTTTGGAAAATTGCTCTAAGTCTGTGTAAACCACCCTTTACAATAATATATGAACCTGGCCATTCTTTGTTATCTAATGGGCCATGCATTCTAATGGCTCTAATGTTATCACTTTTTTCTATTTCTTCACTGTTAGTTAAATCCACATCTAGATCTGTTTTTGATAATTCATCAAAAGATTGTGTTTTTTGGAATGAACTTTGTACATCAGAGTAAGGATGAAGAAATTGGATCATAGTCGTGTAAGGACATAATTCTTTAACATGGACTTCAAAGAAAAAATTAGACCTATGATCGTGGGGGAGTTCTTTTGGAATATATCTGTAAGTTTTTTCAAATTCAGGATGATAAGTGTCTTTGGTGTGTTTATTGCCTAATGGAAGTTTTATTTTTGATCTTATTGTATCTTTCCATTCTTCTAAATAAACTGTGATTCTTCTTAATTTTTCATTAACTCTTTCTGGATTACTTTTTTCTTTACCAAGTAACCAGGATTTATCTTCTATACCCTCAAGTGTACTTTTTAATTTTTTTAGGAAATTTAGTAACATTTCTGATTCTAATAAAATCTTTCCTGCTAATGGGTCATTTTGCCCTTCTTCTATAAGAATATTGAGTAATTTGATTAGGTTATTTATGTGTATTTTTCTTTCAGGAGTTTCCCAGGATAGCTCAATATTTCTATTTAGTTCATTTAACGATATATCTCTTTCTAAAATATTAATACCATCTAGTACATATTCAACAATTGTAGATCTAGGGATTTTACTTAGGTCTCTTGCGTTAAAAAGTCTTACCATAAAATTTTGTTGTTTTTTTATGTTTTAAATCTTTTCTATTCTTTAGCAGGGGAAATCCTTTTAAAGTATATGTTATAAAATAGAATAATGTTACCATTTGAAAAGCGAAATAAGGAAGTTATGGTGAGGTCTGAGGAAGAGACTAATCCAGAATATGGCTGTAATCCTGAAGAAAGAGATAATATTGATTTAGGTATAGTTATTTTGAATAAACCTGCTGGTCCTACTTCGCATCAAGTTTCTGATTATGTTAAGAAGATTTTAGATTTGAAGAAAGCTGGACATTCTGGTACTTTAGATCCAAATGTTACTGGAGTTTTACCTATTGCATTGGGTAGAAGTACTAAGGTGATTCAAGGTTTGTTAAATGCTGGTAAGGAATATATCTGTTTGATGCGTTTGCATGATGAGTTTTCTGCAAAAGTTATTAGGGAGAAAATGGATGAATTGATTGGGGAAATAAAACAGATTCCTCCTGTTAAGAGTGCTGTAAAAAGAGAAAAGAGAACAAGATCTATTTATTATTTGGAAATATTAGAAATAAAAGGAAAAGAGGTTTTGTTTAAAGTTGGTTGTCAGGCGGGGACTTATATTAGAAAGCTTTGTCATGATTTTGGTAAGAGTTTGAATTCTGGAGCACATATGCAGGAGTTGGTGAGAACAAAAGCAGGACCTTTTTCAGATAAGGATTGGGTTACTTTGCATGATTTGAAGGATGCTAAGGAAGAGGGTAAATTGAAAGGAATGATTTTACCTGTTGAAAGGGCTGTTGATCATTTGCCAAAGATTTGGATTAAGGATAATGCTGTTGATACTATTTGTCATGGTGCACAGTTATCTTTGCCTGCAGTTGCTAAGTTTGAGTTTGAAATTAATATTGGAGATATTGTAGCAATTATGACTTTGAAGGATGAGTTGATTTGTTTGGCAAAGGCTAAATCTACTGGTGTTAATATGAAAATGAATAATAAAGGGATTGTTGCGGGCAATACAAAAGTTTTTATGGAGAGGGGAACTTATCCGAAATATGAAAAGAATTAGAGTGATAATTAGAGGTAAAGTTCAAGGTGTTTTCTTTAGGGCTAATGTTGAGAAGCTTGCAAAAGAGAATGGTGTTTTTGGTTATGTAAGAAATGTTCAAGATTATGTTGAAGCTGTTTTTATTGGTGAAGAAGAAGAAGTGAATAAAATGTTAGATTTCTGTGTTAAGGGACCAGAAGGATCAAAAGTAAAAGGAATGGAGATGGAGAATTATGTGGGAGAAGATTTTAGAGATTTTAGGATTGAATGATAAAGTAAAGAAGTATGCAATTGTTGGTGCTCCTTGTAGTGGTAAGACAACTACTATTGAGATTTTAGAGAAAAGAGGTTATAATGTTGTTCAGGAGATGGCTAGAGATATTGTTATTGAAGAACAATCAAAAAAAGGTGGTTCTTTGTTTCCTTGGATTGTTATTCATAAGTTTCAGTTGAAGATTTTAAGAAGGTATTTGGAAGCAGAGGATAGGATTAAAGAAGGAGTTGTTTTTTCTGATAGAGGAATTGGAGATGGTCTTGCTTATTATTATCATGAGGTTATTAGGCCTCCAGAAGAGTTAGTTAGGGAAGTGAAGAAGAAAAGATATAATAAAGTGTTTTATCTTGATGCTTTAGAGTATAAGACAGATAGGGTTAGAAATGAAGGAAAGGAAGTTGCTTCTAGGGTGGGTAGGAAGATATTAGAGACCTATAGGAAGTTTGGTTATAAAGTGGTTATTGTTCCTGTTATGCCTGTTGAAGAAAGAGTTGAGTTTATTCTTAAGAATATTTAACAATATGGCAGTCTTTTATGTTTTTTATATCAGTAAACTTACTTAGAAAATCTTTTACAACTTCTATTGGATATTTGGGTTCTATTTTTTCTCCTTGTGTTTTTATGAACTCAATAGAATTATAGGATTTGTATTCATTTAGTTTAGATAGGAAAGCAATAGACTCTGATATTTTATATTCTTGACCATCTTTTTCAAGATATCCTTTTTGTTCTAGTGTTTTCATAGCGTCGAAAAGTTCTGAAAATTGTATTCCTGCCTTTCCAAAAATTTCAGCTGGTTTAAAAGATCCTAGTTTGATTGCTGTTTCTACAACTGTTTGTAGTTTGGGTGATATTTTTTCTATTTTTAATGATAATAATGATTGGCCTTGGAACTCTTCTATGTTTTTTAGTACTGTTAGATTTGTTAATTCTATTAATAGATTGAAATCTTCTTGATTTTGTTCACAAGTTAGTTGTATTGCAGGAACTAGTTCTATCTTTGGTTCTTTTCCATGCATTAGTTTATAATCTTCTGGTGTGTATTTTTGAGCTATTGCTGCTATGACATCTCCATCAAAGTTTTCAGTTTGTTCTGTAAAATCTTTTTCTTCAGTTGGAGGTTGAGCAAATACATTTACTGCTTCTCCTCCATGTTTTGATCTTCTTGGTCTTATTTCAACGAACAAGGGAGTGTCTACAACACCAGTTACAAGGGCAGTTCCTATTGGTAGATTTTGTATTTCTTTTTCAGTATCTTGTGTTATTCCCTCTACTGAGTTTGATATTGCTTTGATATCATTTGGATTTGTAACTTTTAGAATTATTTGTGTTGATGCTTGAGATAGAACTGATTTGTCTACTCTTGAGGGTCTTTGTGAGATAATACACAAACCTAAACCAAACTTTCTTCCTTCAGCTGCAACCTGTCTTAAAATTGCTGAGGACTTTGCCTCTCCAAAAGATCTTTCAGGTACAAAGTTGTGTGCTTCTTCAACAACTAAGAAAAAAGGTGGAATGTTATTTTTCTTTCTTTCTAGGAATAGATCATTAACTATTTTATAGGCGATAATCTCTTGTATTTCAGGAGCAACTCCTTTTAGGTTTAGTATTGTTGCTTTTCCTGGTTTAACTAATTCTCCAGGTAGAGTGGGGTTATCTGAAAATAGTTTTAGTTTTTTTAGATATTCCATGATGTTTATGATTGTCCATTTTGCAGAGTTATCTTCTCCTGTTTCTAGTTCAAAGATTAATTCATGGAAGTCTACTTTTCCTCCAAGATTTTTTAGTGCTGAGTATAACACTCCTTGTTGTGTAGAAGATAATTTTGCTGGAAGAAGTTTTATTAATTCTCCAGATGTTAGATTTTTGGAATTTAATTTTAATGGTTTTGCTTCTTTTTCTTCTGTGGAGTATTCATCTATTTGTTCTAAATATCCTTGAGGTTGAATTTCAAAGAGTTGCATTCTTTCCTTGTCTTTTGGATTGGGATATTTTAGAGTTGAATATTCTCCATGGGGGTCTAGGATAACAATTGGTACTTTTCTTTCTAGAAGTTCTTCTAAGAGTACACCAACATTATATGATTTACCAGAACCAGACTTAGCAAGGACATTAACATGCTTTGTAAGGATTCTGTTTAGGTCTAGGTATACTTTTAATTTATCTCTTCCTTCTAATATTCCTACATAAGCATTATTTTCATTGCCTTCTAATCCTAAAATCTTTGAAATTAGTTCATTTTCTGCTATTAGAACTTCAGTGTTTGGTTCAAAAGGGTAGGTTAGGCCTCTTAAACTGCCATTTTCTGTTCTATATCCTATAATCATACAATGAGCTATTGTTTTTTCTGCTGTTTTTATGATCTCAGTTATTTGACCTAGTACAAATCCAAAGTCTTTGTGCATTACTTGAACATATTCGAATTTCTTTGCATTTCCCTCTACTAAAAACTGGAAATTTGTGGTTGTTATCTTGCCTGCTATTCTTCCTAGAATCATAATAAGGATTGTGAGATTTTGATTTATAAGGATTATTGTAGTAAGTTTTATAAATGATGGATTAATTTCAATGTTAAAATGGTTGGAGAAAATGAATATAGAGTAGAGACAAGGAATACACCCTTGACTGATTTGTTACATCCAGAGCAGGCTTTGCGTTTTTATTTTAATGGACAAGAGGTTGGTTCTTTACTTGGAGTAGATGACAAAACTCAATTATCAGGATCTGCTTTTTGTTATTATAGGGATGATTTACCTGTTTTAAGAGAAGGAAGAACTGTTCTTTTTCCTACAAATGGTAATCCTTCAATGCCTAGTCATATGGGTAGAGTTAGACAAGTTTTTGTTGATGATGATGCTTTAGTGTTTGTGACTGATGAAGGAAGAGCTGTTGTTTATTTTGAAGGAGTAAATTTGGATTCTGTTTTAGCAGATAGGACTTATGAATGAGAACCTAGATTTCCTCGAGTTTTAAAATAGATTAGCCATAAGAATATTTTCTTTTACAACTGTTTTGTAATGTCTTAGTTTTTCAGGGATTTTGTAACTTCCTCCCTTTGCTTGTATTTTTCCTTTTTTTATGTTGTTTAATACTTCTTCAATATTATTTGCTATTGTTAGGATTCCTGCCTTTCCTACATGGTGGAGACAGTGGGCATCAGAACCTGCTACTTTGCTTTTGTTTATATCTTCTGCAAATTGCTCTGCTATTTTGTTGTCGGTTGGATGAATTGCTGAGTTGATTACTTCAACAGCATCTATTTTTGATAGATTTTTTATTTTTTTACTCCAGTTTTTATTTTTTAGAACTCTATTGTAAGGATGAGCTGCTATAATTATACAATTGTATTTTTTAGCTACATCAATTAATGTTTCTGTGGATAGTTTTGTTTGCCACCAGTTGAATACCTTGTTTGAGATTTTGTTTTTCTCAATCTCTTTTTTATGGAATTCTTCTAGTTCTTTTATATTGTAAAATAATAGATTAACATGTCTATTTTCTAATGTTCCAACTTCAATTCCAGGAATTGCAATAACTTCTTTTTGTTTAGATGCTTTAATTGCTCCAGAAATAGTATTATGGTCGGTAATAGCAATACCCATGTTTAGTTTTTTTGCTTTTTTTAGAGTAGATTCTATTGAATTTGAACCATCTGAGTGGTTTGTATGTATATGTAGGTCTATAAATGGCATTTTCCCTGATATTATTCATATTTATTTTTTTATAAGATTTTCGGGGTTATTTTAGTAGAAAATAATATAAATAGATCTTCTATTTTTTTCATTATGTTAGAGAAAAAAAGTCTTGCTGTTATAATTCCTAATTGGAATGGGAAAAAATATTTGGTTGAGTGTTTACCTTCTTTGCAGAAACAGCATTTTAAGGATTTTAAGACTATAATCTTGGATAATGGGAGTTCAGATGGTTCTGTTGATTGGATAGCTAAGACTCATCCAGAAGTACATTTAATTGATAATAAGAAGAACTTGGGGTTTTCTGGTGCTATTAATAAGGGGTTGAGGTTGGCTATGGATCAAGGGTATAAATATTTTGTTTTGTTGAATCAAGATACAGTTGTTCAAGAGAATTTTCTTGATGCTGGAATAAAGATGCTTGATAGTGATGCTGATGTTTGTTGCCCAAAGATCTTGTATTATTCTAATAAGACCATTTGGTATGCGGGTTCTCCAATTTTTAGAGGGTATGGGGATTTTATGAAGAACCATATTATAAAATTATTAATTGAGGAATCACATGGTGAAGAAGATGGTCCTCAGTTTGATAAGCAAAAAGAGGTAGGGTTTGCTTCTGGTTGTTCTTTGTTTATTAGGAGAGATGTTTTGGAGAAGGTTGGGTTGTTGGATGAGAGGTTCTTTTTTAATTGGGAAGCAAAGGATTTTTGTAGGAGAGTTAGAAATGCAGGATATAGATTAATGTATTTTCCTGATACTGTTGTTTTGCATAATGTCCCTTATCTTAAAGATACGGGTAATGTGTTTAAGAAGTATTTTTTCTCTAAAACTGGATATTGGCAGATTACTGGATTTTTGAAGTATATGAAAAAACATTTTGGATTGGCTAGAACAATTCTTTATGTTTTGAAAGTTCCATTTGATGTTCCTTTTATTCTTTGGTGGTATTATAAAAAGAAAAGGGCTTAGAAAATTATATAAGTTTGATATTACTCTATTATGCTATGGAAAAGAGCATGAAATTCTTCTGGGTGGTTTTTATTACAGTTATTTTGGTTAGATTAGTTATGTTTTTTGTTCCTGCCAGTAATATGGCTTATGCTGATTATTATCATCATGCTTATTTTGGAGTATTGTTCTTGTTTATATTAATTTTATATAATTATCAGTTTCATCATAAGTTATTTTATCTTTTTGCTGTTGCAATTGGTTTAATTGTAGATGAGATTATTTATCTATTGCCTATATTGATTGATGACATATCTAAAGCTGGATATTATTCTTGGTATTCTTGGATTTTGACTGCTTTAGGATTAGGACTTGTTTATATTTTAAGAGAATTACTTGTTAAAGAGGTAGAGATTACACAGACAGTTGATAAGAAGAGAAAAAAGAAGAAGAAAAAGAATTCTAAAAAGCATTAAATTTATAAAAGATGTTTTAAAATGTAGATAGAATGAGAGTATTACTGATTAATCCTTCACAAGGAAATGTTTATGGGGTACCAATTCCACAGGCTTATCCACCTTTAGGCCTTCTATATATTGGTGCTGTTTTAGAGGAAAATAAACATGAAGTTAGATTGATTGATATGGATAATGAATCTACTGATAAGGATGAATTTAAAAAAATGTTTATGGATTTTAATCCTGATCTGGTAGGGATTACTGGAACTACTTCCACTATTAACAATGCATTAGAAGTAGCTAAGAATATTAAGGGAATGTCTAAAGTGCCAATTGTTTTGGGTGGGATACATGCAACTATTGCTCCTAAGAAAACTTTAGAATCAGAGTATGTAGATATTGTGGCTGTTGGTGAGGCCGAGGATACAATTAGAGAGTTGGTTGAGAATTTAAATGATCTTGAAAAGGTAAAGGGTATTTGGTTTAAGAAAGAGGATAAAATAATTGCTAATGAACCAAGGGGATTAATTCATGATTTAGATACTATACCTTTTCCAGCAAGGCATTTGTTAAAGAATCCAGAAGCTTATGCTCCTCCTGATGCTTTGCATAAGCCAGTTGCTTCTATTATGACTACAAGGGGTTGTTTTGGACAGTGTACTTATTGTTGTACTAAACAGATTTTTGGTTTGAAGATAAGATCAAGAAGTGTTGAGAATATATTAGAAGAGATTGATAGATGTATTAAAGAATATGGTGTTAAAGAGATTCATTTTATGGACGATAATTTTGTATTTAATAAGAAAAGAGTGTTGGAGTTTTGTGAAGAGCTTAAGAAAAGAAAATATGAT
>CAZAKS010000008.1:0-16774 GCA_964485975.1 Candidatus Woesearchaeota archaeon | reverse complement strand
TATCAAAATCTCCATGTAATTCTTCGCTGCCACCCATAAATCTAGAAGCAATAACCATGTCTGCTTCATCAGCTTGTAATGGTGCAACAATAGAAGGTATATCTTTAGGTATGTGTGATCCATCAGCGTCAATAAAGACAATAATTCCCTCCTGTATGTGTTTAATGGCGCATCTCATCCCCTCTCCTTTTCCTTTTCCATTATCTACAATGACTTCTACACCCATAGATCTAGCAATTTCTGCAGTTCTATCTGTAGATTTTTTTGCACTAACAACAAGAACATGATCACCATGAGGTTTAACTTTCTCAATGACCTCTTTAATCATCTTTTCTTCATTATAAGTAGGTATAACAATGGTAACTTTGTGCTTATTCATTGGAGAGAAAGATATATCCTCTATTAATAAAAGTTTCTGTGTTGGACTCTTTATTTAAACAACAATATTTAAAAATGCTAAGTAATTCCAAAGAGAAATGTCTAAGCTTATATTTAAACCAATCAAGGATATTGCATTTACAATTGCAGCATCTCAAAGATTGAGAAAAGTTGTGAAACATGTTCTTAAACATATCAATTTGAAAAAGCCTATTGGTCTAAAAATGAAGGGTTATACTATGTATGGTAAGACTATTGATAGATTGTTAGCAATAGTATTATGGAGATATAACCTTTTAGAAGGATTTGAATCAAGTTTATATCAGAAATTGTTGAGAAAGGATATGAAAATTTTGGATATTGGAGCTAATTTAGGTTATTATTCTTTTATTGCACATAATAAGATTGGTGAAAATGGAAAGATATATGCATTTGAGCCAGAGGAAGATAATTATGGTTTATTGGTGAAGAATATTGAGAAGAATAAAACCCATAATATAGTTCCTATTAAAAAAGCTGTAACTAATAAAACTGGAAGTGGAAAATTGTATATTTGTGAGGAACATAGGGGAGATCATCAAGTGTTTGATTCTGGAGAAGGAAGGGATTCTATTGATATTGAGACTGTTCGAATTGATGATTTTGTTGATGAGAAAATAGATTTGATTAAAATGGATATTCAAGGTTCTGAGTTTTTAGCTTTGGATGGTATGGAGGAAACATTAGGGAATAAAGATATTATTGTGTTAACTGAGTTTTGGCCAAATGGTATTAAGAAATGTGGGCATGATCCAAGGGTTTTTTTGGAGAGGTTAAAAGAGCTGGGATTTAATTTTCATGTTATTGATGAGAAGAAGAGAAGAGTGTATAATTCTGATATTGAAGGGATAATGAAGATTTGTCCTGGTGATAAACATACTAATTTATTGTTAAGAAGAGATTAAATTGGTTAAGTCATATATTTCTACTGCGTTGATTCCATTTACTTGTATTATTTCATTTGGTGTGAAGGCATTGTCAAATTCTACATAAGATGGATCCTCATTTGGTTCTACTGAAAGGAAAACAACTGCATATCTTAAAGTTCTATCTTCATAAGTGTAGTAATCGGCCCATTCTATGAAATTAGGTCGGTGACCAAATTGTTCATTAAATGATTCTCTCCACATGTAGTTGTAAGCTTCTTCTTCTGGATTTACATAGAAGAATATCATACTTGTTCCAAAATTAATGAAAGATTCATCTTCTCCCATATTTTCTATTAGGAATTCTGCTGTAGGTTTTACCCCATATCCTGAAATTAATGGGTCGTTACAGTTATCTCCTATTTTTTCACAGTAGAAAGAACAGGTGCTACAGTAGAAAGGAGACATTTGATATACAACTACAAAAGAGAATAGAATGTAGAGTATTAGTAAAGGTAAGATTATTTTTTTCTTTTTTATAATCCCATAGCTTTGTGAGAATACTAGGGACATTAGTATGAAAATGATGAATGCAAATGATAGGAATACTCTTGCTAGTTGTAAGGTGTTGGTGAATAGTAGAGCTAGGATTAATGGTAAGGAGATTAGGAGTATAAATTGTTCAAATTGTGTTTTGTTCTTCTTAACTAATATCTTGTAAAAAACATAGATAGCTCCAAGGAATATTATTAGATCTAGAATGTTGAAAGAGAATAGGAAGTTGTTGATTGTTTGTAAAAAGTCCCAGTTTAGGATGAAAGAAGATACATCACTATTGTATGATCGGTAAGTATCAAAGACTAAGAATATGTTACTTAGACTGAATTCAAAGGTGAAGAAGAGGGTTGCTATAACTCCAATAGAGTAGAATAATAAGTTTCTTATTAGTTTTCCATATTTTAGACTTTCTTTTGATATATTTTCTAGGTATTTTTTGAAAAGGTCTTTGAAGTAGTATAATATTTCTACTCTGTATTTGAATAGGATGATAAATCCACCAAATATGAGCCATAGTGCTGCAGGCATTTTTACTGAAAATGATAGAGCCAGGAAAATACCTGAGATTACAAAGTAAAGTGTTTCTTTGTTAGATGCTTTAACTGACTTGAAAGCTAGCCATAGGAAAATAAATGAACAGATTAGGAAAAAGTATAGGAAGATGTCTACATGGAGTGTTGTACTATAGTTTAGTATTAGTCTATTGAATGCAATGAATGCAGTTCCAAACAATGCAGCATATTTATCTATGAATAGGAAAAGGAAAATGGAAAATCCTAATAGGAATAGAATTGAGAAAATAATTCCTGGGATTCTACAGTAAGTTGTGGCATCTACCATCTCTTGGCCAAATAACTCAGCTCTTCCTGGATAGAAGTTAGGAATGATTTCTGTAACACCAGAGAAATCTTCTCCTGATAGCATACAACCTGAAGCCATTAGGAAGTTTCCTAGTGCTGGTTCTGCTTGGCTAGCTAATCCTGGGTAGTAATCATGAGGATAGTACCAGACCAGTCCAGTTGGGACAGTTGCTATCTGGTCATTATTCATTCCTAGTTCATCAACTCCATGAACTCTTAGAAAAATTCCTAATCCTAGGATAACTATCAATAAAATTAAAACTAGTTTATTCTTATAAACTTCTTTAAAAGAATTTAAAGTCATAAAGAATTCTAAATTAAAACTTTTAATAAAGTTTCCTATTTTTCAGAATATAGTCTTTCGAAGTCTTTAACTAGGTTTTTGACTAAGTATGATTCAGCTTTCTTGAAGTTGTGTTCTTTTAGTTTCTCTCTTAATTTATTGTCTTCAATTAACTTCAAAAGGCATTTCTTTAGTTGGTCTAAATCCTTATAGTCATACAAGAAACCTTCTTTTTCACTTACTAAGAATCTTCCACCTTCGGTTTTACTTGAAACCACAGAACATTTCCTTGCCATACCTTCAACAAGAACGATTCCAAAGGCTTCCCACTCACTGGGTAGGATGAATACTTCAGAAGCGTCAAGGCCTTGGAGTTTTTCATCATCAGAAACTCGTCCTGCAATTATTAAATGGTCTTCTACATTTAATTCTTTAGCAATTTTCTTTAATCTATTATACTCTCCAGCCACTTCTCCACCCATTGCAAGGAATACTACATTTGGATTTACTTTTATTAGATCTGGTAGAACTCTAACAACTTGTTCTAAACCTTTGTACTCTTGTACTCTGCCGAGATAGCTGATAACAAATTTATCCTTAAGTTTATTTTTTAGTTCATTTCCTTGTGCTTTGTCATATATATTATTAGGTAAGCAAGGTGGAATAAATGTTATTTTGTCTTTTTTGAATCCATATTTTTCCATCCAAGGATATTGTTCGGGATTGTCTTGAACTGATTTATGATAGAGTTTGTTAATTGGATATTCTATTGTCACATAAATGTTTCTTAGAATGGTTTGCCACCAAGGATATTTGTCTAGTGCCATAAATGGTCCGTGAGGTGTGTCGATCACCATTGTTTTTGTGAATAATCTCCTTAGGATTAGTGCTAAATCTTGGAAAATAAAACCAATACTTTGGAAGTGTAGAACATCCAATTTATATTTTAAATGTTTGAAGGCTATTCCTGGATTGAATTTTAAGTAATATTTGTATTTGAACCATAATCTACTTCTATGGATTCTAACACCTTTGATATTTTCCTCTTTTTTGAAGATTTTTCCATCTTTTCTATCAGAAGTGAATACATGAACTTCATGACCTTGTTTAACTAGTTCTTTAGCTAAATTAAAATTTAATTCTTCCATACCTCCAGTAGCTGGATAGAAGTAATTAGTCATAAATCCAATTTTCATAGAATCTAGATTCAACTATCTCTTTATAATGTTTATTAAAGAAAAAAAAGAAAAAAATTAACAAGTACTTATGTCTTTGTAATAGATTTCGTAGTCATTTCCATCATGTGCATACCATGCTAAGTAGTTTTCCTCAAACACTGTAGAATATAAGTTTGTTTGACTTATTTCTGTAGTGACTCCATTTGCAATATCATAAGAGTTCCATTGATTACCATACTCATAAAAAATGATGTAATCTTCAGATAATCCTTTCACATAGTCTGTTTCTGCATTATTTGTTATTTGTGTTGGACTCCCAGGTATTCCGTTTGCAAAGTCATAATAGTATATTTCATAGTCATTTCCATCATTGCTCTCAAAAGCAACTCCCTCATCACTAATAAAGAAAGTATATTGTGCATTATTTGTAATTTCTTCAGTTATTCCTGAAGTAATGTCATAATGATACAAACTTCCAGATTTATACCATACTACATTTTGACCACTAAGTTCACTTACTATTCCATCTTCAGAGTCAGGAAGAATAATTTCAGTTCCAGCACTAATATCATAAAGATATAATTTAAGGTCTCCTAGATTATTTGTTCCATTAATAAGAATATACTCATCTGTTATACCTTCTACGGAAGGAGAGTCAGCACTAACAAAATTGCTTATTGTTGTTCCTGTAAATAAGTTGTAAAGACCTATAAAATTATTATCTTTGTTAGTCCAAGTTACAAATCTATCTGAAAAAGAGAACGAGTAAGAGTTATCTAAATAATTTCCATTACTAATATCGATATAACTGCCAGGAACACCATTTACTGTATTATATCCATAGAGATGACGATTTCCAACACCATATATCCCCCATATAATAAATCTTCCATTTGAAGTTAATTCTGGACCATTTCGGATATAACTTGTATTATAGGCTTGTACTATTGGTCCTCCAGAAATAATGTCATAGTATTCTACTGTATCATCTGAACCATTTTCTCCTCTCCAGGCAACATACCTTCCATCAACAACTGGGTAATAATCACCATCTGAATCTGCAGTTATTTCTATAGGAGTTTGTGCTCCAAGAATGTCATAAAAGTAGACTTCATAATCTCCATCATAATTTTTCCAAATTATGTATCTTCCATCAATATCTGGAGAAGTATCTGATTCTATGTTATCACTTACTTTATAAAGAGTACAAGATTCACCAACACAGATATAAGCTCTATCTGTAGCAGCTTGTTTTATTCTCATAATTGTTACATAAACTCCTCCAACTGCTGCTGAATTACCTTCATCAATAACTATATTTGTTCCATTGACTGTTAAATCTGCAGAGGGAAAGGTTATTGAGTTTACAGTCACATCAACTAAATCGAATGTTTTTGTTTGACCTTCAGCTACAATTCTAAATGTTCCATCACAACTAGCTATGTATTGTTTGAAGAATCCAAATATTGGAAAACCAGCTAATAATCCTCCATCATCTTCACCTACTAAAAAGTCAAAAACTCCTGCACTTGCAATTCCAACAGAAAGTAGTGCTATAATTGCTATTAATAATAGTATTATTTTTTTCATTAAGTATCACCTCTTATAAATATAGGAGTCTATAAGCGCAATTACCTTATAAATATTTCCCCTACACAATATTTATAAAAGCATTTTCCAAAAATTTTAATATGAGAATAGCCATAGTTAGCATGTTCTATCTTCCGACAATTGGTGGGGTTGAAAAAGTAATTGAGGTTCTTGCGAAACAGTATATAAAACAGGGCCATAAAGTGGATGTTTTTTGCTGTGATTGTGATAAATATAAGAGAATTAAGAAAAAATATGAAGTAATTGATGGTGTAAGAGTTTATAGATCAAGATATTGGTTGAGGTTATCTTTTAATACCCATATATTTCCAGGAGTTATTTGGGATTTAATTACTAAAAAATATGATATTATTCATTCTCATGTTGGAGCTCATGATTATGTTTTATTTGCAGGAATTATTGCAAAATTAAAAGGAGTTCCACATATCCACACAACCCATTGTCCTTGGACTGATAAATTTAGACCTTGGCCAGCAAGATTGGCTTTATTCTTTACTGATAATTTTTTCAACTATATTTCCTTCCCTTTATGTGATAGGATTATTGCTATTACTCCTTGGGAGATTCCTGTTTTGAAGAAATATGTTAAAGAGAAAAAAATAAAGGTTTTACATAATGGAATGGCTAAATCTTTATTCAAGAGAGTAAAAAATAATCCTACTAGGAAATCATTTATGCAAGATCCAAAAAGAAAACTTGTATTGTTTTATGGAAGACTTCATCCAACTAAATCCCCCCATCATTTTGCAGAGGTTGCAAGAGATATAGCAAAAGAAAGAAAAGATATTGAGTTTGCAATAGTTGGACCAGATGAAGGATTGATGGATAGAGTAAAAGGAATTGTAAAAGATCATCCAAGGATTCATGTTTTGGGAAGATGGATTTATGAAAAGAACCCAGAATTGTACCAGGCAGCTGATGTTTATGTTTTACCTTCATATAGAGAGGGGTTACCTTTGACTATATTTGAGGCAATGGCTTCTGGTTTGCCAATTGTTACAACTCCTGTAAATGGTATTCCTTATGAGGTTACAAGTGGAATAAATGGGTTTTTGTTTAAACATGGTGATAGAAAGAAGATGAAGGAATATATATTAAGAATATTAGATGATCCTAAATTAGCAAAGAAATTCTCAGAAAATAATAAAAAGAAGGTAAAGGGTTATACTTGGAATCAAATAGCAGAGGAGACTCTTGATATTTACAAAGAAGAGATACTAAAAAAATGAAAATACTTTTGATATATCCGAATATTGTAGAATCACCAAAGGACATTTCTATAGGTTTAGCTATTATATCCTCTTTGTTAAAAAAGCATAAGCATGAAGTAAGACTTTTAGATACTACTTTTAAGAAAGCGAAGAAAAAGGAGATAATTGAGTTAATTAAAACTTTTGATCCAGATGTTGTTGGAGTGACAGCAGCAACAAATGATTTGGATAATGCTATTAAAATTTGTAAGATAATTAAGAAGGTAAAACTTATTCCAATAGTTTGTGGAGGTTATCATGCAACAATAGCTCCTGAAGATATTTTAGAACAAGATTGTTTTGATGTTGCAGCAATAGGGGAATCAGAGTATTCATTTGTGGAACTTCTTAAGGAATTGGAAAAAGGTGGAAGTAAATTTGAGACAAAAAATTTGTGGTATAAATATGAAGGAAAGATAATAAAAAATGAAATTGGGAGATTGAACCAAGATTTAGATAAGCTTCCTTTTGCTGATAGAGAGATATTTGATTATCAAAAATATATAAATTCAAATAGAGGATTGGCTACTTTTATTTCTAGTAAGGGTTGTCCTTTTGAGTGTTCTTATTGTATTAACAAGGTTTTAATTGAGAAGTATAAGGGTAAGGGTAAATATCTTAGATTTAGATCAATTCATAATTTATTAAAAGAAATAAAAGATGTAAAGAATAATTATAAGGTGAAAGAAATTGAGTTTTACGACGATACTTTTACTTTGAATAAGGAAAGATTGAGAGAATTTGCAGAGAGATATCCTCAAGAGGTTGGAATTCCATTTTACATTAATGCAAGGGTTAATGCTGTAACTAAAGAAGATTTTAGATTATTAAAACAGGCTGGATGTATTAGGGTATCTATTGGTATTGAATCTGGTGATCCTTATATTAGGAATACTATTTTATCAAGGAATCAAACAGATGAGCAGATAATTAATACCTTTAAATGGGCTAAGGAAGAAGGGTTGAAGACTTATGCTTTTAATATGATTGGAATACCTTATGAGGATGGGATAAGTATTAAGAAAACTATTGAATTAAATCAGAAAATACAACCTGATTATGTAGGAGTTTCTATTTTTAATGCTTTCAAGGGTACAAAGTTGTATGATTTGTGTAAGGAAAATGATTGGTTAAAGGAAACTGATTCAAAATCTTATTTTCAATCTTCAAATGTAGGGCATCCTAATTTTACAGTAAAACAATTAAAGAGGATAAGAGATAAGTTTGGGTTTAGAGTGTATAAGAAGACAAATAAGAAGAGAGCTTATATTGATTTGATAGACAAGAAGTTTACAAAGGTTCCTTTATACACAAGACTAAGATCTAAATTGATTGAGAAAGGAGCTAAGAAGATTGTTGAAAAATGATTAGTATTATTATTACTGCATATAAGGAAGAGAAAACTGTGGGGAGGGCAATTGAGTGTTTTCTTAATCAAAAGGTGGATGAAGATTTTGAGATTCTAGTTGCATGCCCTGATGAAGGTACAAAGAAAGTAATTGAGAGTTATTCTAAGTATAATGTAAGGCATGTTGAGGATCCAGGTAAGGGTAAGCCAATTGCTTTGAATATTTGTTTTAAGGAAGCAAGAGGAGATAAGATTATTCTAACTGATGGTGATGTGCATGTGAGTAATAATGCTATTGAAGAATTGATGAAAGAATTGAATAAGAAAGGGGTTGGTGCGGTTACTGGACGGCCAGTTTCAATTAACTCTAGAGCTTCTATGTTGGGTTATTTTTCTCATTTGTTAACTGATCTTGGTGCTCATGATACAAGAAGAAAATATGTTAATGAAGGTAAGTTTATTGTTTGTTCTGGATATTTATTTGCAATGAAGAAGGTATTGGATAGTCTGCCTGAAGATGCTCTATCTGATGATGCAGTTATGACTCATATGATTCATGAGAAAGGATATAAGATTGGATATGCACCAGAAGCAAAAGTCTATGTGAAATATCCTACTAACTTTAAGGATTGGATAATACAGAAGAAAAGATCTGCTGGAGGGTATAACCAATTAAAACAATATTTTCCTGAAAGAAAAAGAATGAGGTCTTTTTGGAAAGAGATTGCAGAAGGGTGGTATAAGCCTTTGACCTATCCAAGGACACCAAAGGAATTTGTTTGGACTTTGTGGTTATATGTGTGTAGATTGTATCTTTGGTTTAAGATTTATCAGGATATTAATCTAAAGCAAAAGAAGTTTGAAGAGGTTTGGGTGAGAGTAGAGAGTACAAAATGATTATCTTTTTAAATAAATAAACTATTTCTTGGGATATGGAAGGGGAGTCTAAGGGACATTTTGAGATTTATGGGAAATATTATTTACTTGGTATATTGATACTAGCTTTTGCTATTAGATTATACTTTTTCTTAAAATATCAGAATCAAGCACTTTGGTGGGATGAGGCTGATTATTTATCTATAGCAAAAAGTTGGGCCTTGGGTACTCCAAATCAAGCACCACCTTGGAGAGCTTGGGGGATTGCTGTTTTGTATGGTCCGATATATTGGTTGGGTGGTGGAGAGTCAATAATTAGATTTATTGAGATTTTATTTTCAGTTGGTGGGATTTACTTAACTTATTTAGTTGGTAAGGAGTTTTATAGTAAGCAAGTTGGTTTGATTGCTGCTTTAGTGATGTCTAGTTACTGGTTACATTTATTTTGGACTGCTAGAATTTCTATGGGTGTTATTGGTTTGGTATTTTGGATTGGAGCTGCTTTATGTTTTTACAAAGGGTATGTACAGAAGAAAACAAAATATCTTGTAGTATCTGGAATATTAATTGGTTCTGGAATATTTATTTATGAGGCAGTTGGTTTTATAATTCCATTTATTGCATTGTTTATACTGACTACTGAGAAACTTAATTTTTTGAAAAATAAGAAGTTTTGGATATTTATTGCAGTTATTTTAATAGCTGCAACACCATTTTTTATAAGGAATTATATTGTATTTGATTCTATATATCCTAGGATTGGGCATCAGATAGAGGATGTGACACCGACTGATGATTTTGTACCTGATTGGCAGAGGCCTATTGGTGAAGTTATGTCTGATTTGTTTATTTTCTTTACACAGATGCCAAATTTACTCAAGTGGGGATTTTTGATATTGGCGATAATTGGTTTAAGTTATTTTTTTAAGGTAATATTGGGCTTTGATTTAATATGGAAAGATAAGTCTCCTAAATTGAAGAAAGATTATTTTATCATATTGTGGGCTTTGACTCAATTGTTAATAGTTGGAACTTTAATTGCAACTCAGGGATATATGTATGAACCAAGGTTAGGGTTTCCAGCATTTCCAGCAATAAGTGTAATAGTGGGATTGGGGGCAATGGTTTTGTATAATTCTGTGAAGAAATATAATAAGGAAACTGGAATTGTAGTTATTGCTATTTTGTTACTGTGGGGTGCTGGGGCAGGAGTTGCTTATGCTAGTGATTCTATTGAACAGAAAAGTCAATCTTTTTATTATGAACGAGAGGCAGGTGAGTGGCTGAAAGAAAATACTGAATATGGAGAGGTTGTATTGGCTTGTTCTCAGTCTGTGCCTTAATTATATTATTCTTAAAGAGATGCTATAGGGTTTAGTTATCAGAATGTGTCTAGTTTTGATGAGGCAAGGGAGATTTATGATGCAGAGTATATAGTTTTTGATTTCTATAGTTATGCTTGTAATCCAGATTATATTACAGATAATGAAGATAGTTTGGAATTAGTACAGGCTTACTTCTTAGATGCAGAACAAACTCAGCCAATTATTTTAATTTTTAGAGACAAAGCATAAAGTTTTTAAAATCAACTAAGAATATAATTAAAATGAAGAAGTATTTGGAGCATATTTTAAAGTGGTCTCTGGCAGGGGTTATAATTTTCTTCTTGGTTTGGTATTTTCTACAACATTATAACCAAATAGATTGGAGTACAATTGTATTTAATCCAGTATTTCTTGTAATTTCTTTTGTATTATTATTTTTGGACTATTTGATGTTGGCTAATGTTTGGAGAGTTATTTTGAAGAAGTTGAAGTCACCTTTGTCTTTTTACAAAGCTAATAAAGTTTATTTTGCTTCTATTTTGGGAAGATATGTGCCTGGAAAAGTTATGCTTCTTGTAGGTAGAATCTATTTAGGTGGTAAGGAAGGAGTAGATAGAAAGATAATTATAACTAGTATTATTCTTGAAGTTGCCTTATTAGTTGTTAGTGGAATTATATTATTTATACCTGCAATATTTTTCTTTGATAATATACCTCTATGGTTAATTATAACTTCTATGTCTTTAATACCTGTAATTTTAGTATTATTAATTCCTGATTTGTTTAATAAAATATTAAATTTTGGATTGACACTTATTAAAAGAAAACCAATAAAATTAGATTTACATTATAAGGATATTTTAGAAATACTTGTTATGCATTTGGGAAGATGGATTATTGATGCTATGGCGATATATTTCTTATTTAGATCAATAACTCCTTTACCTTATGATATAATTTATGTTTTACCTGGAATTGTAGGAATAAGTACGGTGGCAGGAATATTGGCATTTATAGCTCCAGGTGGTGTGGGTGTTAGAGAGGGAGCTTTAGTACTTTTGTTAAGTCCTTTTGTTGGTGCACCTATGGCAATTCTTCTTTCTTTAGTTTCAAGACTTTGGTATGTTGTTGCAGAAGTGATATTTGCTGGATTTTTTGGAATTATTCATCGAAATGACTAGGATCTTGGATTTTCTTTCCCTCATATGGGAAAACTTCAGCTTTTTTGAATTTTTTAACATAGGCTTTTGGGAGTCCAGGACAGATTTCCTTTAGGGCACAGTTTTTACATCCAGATGCATGTTTTTTGTTGTAGTAGATTCTTGCACACTGTATTAGTTCACAGAAATAAGTGTAAAAGCTTTTTTTACCTGTGTAAGGAACTTTGTAGTATTTGTATTTGAATAGGGCAATGAAAAATCCTGCAAAAGGAAAACTATAGGCATACCAATCATTCTTTCTAAATCTCATGAATAAGAAAGGATCCCATTCTTCTCTTTCGTAGATTTTCTGCCACATTGTTTTGATTTTATCTTCATGACCCTTTACTAAACAAAAAGGTAGGAACCTAATATTTATTTTGTTGAAATTCTTGCTGTGTTTGTCTAGGGCTTTAACTAGTTCTTCACCTATTAGACTGTAATTCTCGACGGTAACATCATCTGTTTTATAGTTAATTACTTCTTCAGCAGGATTGAATATTAGCAAATTGATAGCATTAGGCTTGAATTTCTTTACAAGTAGGAAGTAGTTGTCCAATTGTTTGTAATTTAGGTTACTAATTACTGTGTTTATTCTTAGATTGATACCTAATTCAGACATGTAATCCATTCCTTTCATTAGTTTATCATAACTTCCCTTTACAGAGGTTAGGTAATCATGCATTTCTCTATCTGGACCATGTAATGAGAATAGGATGTCATTTAAACCAGCATCTACGAGTTTTTCACAGAATTCTTTTTTCGCTAGCATTAAACCGTTTGTGATAATAGCAACAGTGGTGTAACCTATCTTTTTGGCATATCTTATGATTTCAAAAATATCTTTTCTTATTGTTGGTTCTCCACCACTTAAATCTACTTCATTTTTCCCAAATTTTCTACCAATTCTTAGTCTTTTCTTTATTTGTTCTAGGGTTAGGTCTTTTACATCTCCTTTAGCTAAAGAATCTCTGTAATAACAGAATACACATCTTTCATTACAACTGAATCCTACATGGATTACAATTCTCTTGGAAATATGTCTTTTCATGGGCTGTTAAAATCCAATTTTATTAATATAGCTTTCTATAGTACTATAACACAATCTTTAAAAAATAAGGAAAAAATCCTAGGAATATGAGTAAATATACTATTATTATTCCTCATTACAATGATGTAAAAAGGGCTAAAAAACTTATTGATAGTTTGGAAAAGCAGAAAGTAGAGCATGAAGCGATAATTGTAGATGATTATTCTCCTTTGGAAGTGTTTAAAGAATTAAAAGAAATTGCAAGGGGTAAAGTTGATTTGATAAGGGCTCCAAAGAATGCTGGACCGGCAACAGCTAGAAATATTGGAATTGGAAAGGCAAAAGGGGAGTATATTATATTTACAGATTCAGATTGTATTGTTCCTGAGAACTGGTTGGAATTGATAGATGATTTCTATAGCCATAAAGATAATGAGAATAAAGTTCTTCAAGGAAGGGCACATATGTTGAGTTCTACTGCAGTAGGAGAGTCTATATCTGATTTGGGATTTCCAGCTGGTGCTTCAATTGGATTTGAAAAGATTTGGCCAGTGAAACCAAATGGGGAGACAAGACAGTTAGTGACTTGTAATTGTGTAATTCCAAAGAAAGTTTTAGATAAGGTTGGTTTGTTTGACACAAGTATGCCTGTTCAGTTTGGTGAAGATACTATAATGGGATTGAATGTAATTGATAGGAGTTATAAAATAATTTATAATAAGAACTTGTTTATTTATCATCCGGCAAGAGATAGTTTTAAGTCTTTTTTGAAGTGGGTGTGGATTAGAGGTAAAGGTGCTTATTATTTTAAGAAGAAGAATAGGGGTTCTGCAGGTGGATTTATTAAAACTAGGTTGTGGTCTAGCAAGAATGTACTTGTTCATGGTCTAAAAACAATAAGATTTCCTTTAGTTGCATTATTTTTATTTTTGTATTTATTTTTGTTCTATTTAAGTTTCATGAAAGAAAAATTTACTAATTAAGTTCTTTTTTATGTTTTTTGTAGAGAATGTGATCCAAAGCCCAAGGGGCTATTGCATTTAATAATCTTAAAATTTTACCTTCTAAAAAAGGTAATCCTTCTTTTTTATTTTTATTAATCATTCTTTCCATATAAATAACAAGATCTTCAACACTTTTTCCACCATAGATAGGTCTTTTAAGATTGGAAATTTTATTAGTTGATTTATGGAATTCAGTTCTCATATAGCCAGGATAGACAACTAATACTTCAATACCTCTATCCTTAACTTCAACTCTTAAACTTTCTGAAAATGATTTTACTGCTGCTTTTGATGCAGAGTAGATAGACATTACTGGCATTCCCCTATAAGAAACTTCAGAAGCAACATTTAGTATTTTAGATTTCTTTTTCATTAATTTCAAGCATTCTTTAGTACAAAGAGCTAAACCAAAGAAGTTAACATCAAATAAGTACCTTGATCTTTTCATATCTAGGTCTTTAATTTCAGAATAATAACCAATACCTGCATTATTTACTAATACATCTATATTTTTATGTTTCTTTTTTATATCCTTATAAAAACTTAATATGCTTTTATCATCAGATAGATCTAATTTTAATGCTAAACAATTGTTGCATCTGTGTTTTAGTTTTTCACAAGCTGATTTCAACTTATCTAAATTTCTAGCACCTAGGATTAAATTAACATCTTTCTTAGCTAGTTTAAAGGCTAGTTTTCTACCAATACCTTCTGAAGCTCCAGTAATAATAATTGTTTTCATTTTAGTTTAGATAATACTACATTTGGATGCAGGGAGTTAAGAAATCTCTTTTCATTTAAAAAAGGTATGCAGCATTGTTTACATTTCCTTGTTAATGTATGTTTAATTGCACTTTTCAGACCATCGTCATGAATATTATATGGCTTAAAAGAGCCTATAAGTTGATTACAAGGATAGACATCGCCATTAGCATCAATGAACAAGTATAGCTTTCCGGCAACACAAGAGGGATATTTTTTATCATCTTCATTAACAATACTTTTGTGGTATTTTAAGAAAATATCAGTAGACATTTTATGAGTTACATAGCTGAATTTTATTCTTTTACCTTCTTTAACATACTTCATAATTTTTTCTAGTAGTTTTTTCTTTTGTGTTTCAGTAAGATATAATGATTTATCACCAAAGTTTTCATAAGGTATTATAGTTTCAACATCTGTTTTGTATTTATCTGCTAATTTTAAGATGTAATCTAATTGGTCATAGCTGTTTTTGTTGAATACAATCTTTAAAGAGAAGTTTATTCCTTCTTTATGCATTAATTTTAAGGATTTTAGTATTTTATCATGAGTACCAATACCTCTGTTTAAATCATTTTTTTTCTTATTTCCATCTAAGCTAACTAAGACTCTGTCTACTTTTTTTAGGGTCTTTAAATGTAATGGTGCGAGTATAGCATTTGTAACTATTCCAATATCTATATTTAGTTCTTTTAGATAGCTAACAATTTTATCAATATCTTTTCTTAGAAGAGGTTCACCACCAGTTAAGAATATCTGAGTCATTCCCATTTTTTTTAGATCAGAGAATATAGACTTTAATTGATCTAAAGTAAAATCTTTATCTTTTCTACAAGAATAGTCACCATAACAATAACTACATTTTAAATTACATCTATTAGTAATAGCAAAGCTAACTTGGGTAGGTCTTTGAAAACCTAAACCTTTACATAATAATATATTACTAAATGCTTTTGCACTCATAGATAGTTTTTTCATTTTAAACCATAATTACATTAGGATCAGCTTCTGTACCAAAATATTCTTGAGGAATAACTAAATCATCTGGATAGGTTACTTCCCAAATTTTAAGTGGTCCAATTAATTGTCCATTGTATATAGAAAGAGGCATACTACTCTCATCAGTATAAGCTAATTCAAAGTGTGGAAACTCCTCCTCTAACTCCATTAAATAAAGTCTTCCAAATAATCCATTAGAAACTCTAGGTGATAGGTAGAGTCCAGCTCCAACAGGATTATAATCCTCTCCACTATATGTAGGTATTAAATGTAAGCAAGCATCTAATGATTCTCCATCATTATCAAATTCAATATACTCGCTACTGTATTCTAAGTATAAACATTTCAAAGGCATACCAACTTGTTGACCTTGGTAAGAGATAACTGCAGTAGGTTGTTCATAAGTAACTGATGTACCATTATTTTCAACTATTGTAGGAATAACAAATCCTGCAATTCCTGCACTCATAGCTGGGTAAACTTGATCTTGATAGATTACATCTTCATCTAAAACAGTACCACCAACATAAGTGAAAATAGTTCCATTTCTTGTTTCTTGCATTTGATCATAATCTAAAGAGTAAGTATTTATCCAAGAGTATCTGTCATAATTTTCATCAGCACCAATTGAAGAGTAAGCACCATACTTTCCTATTTCATCACTTATCATTAAGACATGGGTTGTGTTTCTAGCAGCTAGGTATTCTAAGGCTTCATATTCATCTTCAGCAGTTAATAAATGTCTTCCAATAAAATGATTAATATCTCCTAAAGCGTTTCCTCCATCAGATAGAGTAGCTCTTTCTCCACCATATTGCACCCAATAACCATAATCCCACCAGTGTGCGAATACTGCATCTTCAGCAGTGTTTCCTCTAACCCAATCCATTCCAACTTGCCATTGTTGATTGTAACTAGGACCTGTGTATTTAGCTTGACTTAGAGTATTATTATAAAAAGTAAATAACATAAATATTGCTAGGACTACTACTACTGCAATAATTCCAATTCTGTAAACTTGATCTTTAAATACTTTTGATTTATCAATAACAAAGAATATTGCAAATGCACTTAGAATAGTTGTAATTGGTGCAAAGGAAAATAGTAATCTTATTGCAGTTCTAGCTCCAATTAGTAGGAAAAAGAATACAACTAAAACTAAAACAAATGATTTATCAAAATTATTAAATTGAAGATAGGTTTCTTTG